>CAVBFK010000350.1:0-3912 GCA_963594395.1 Lachnospiraceae bacterium | reverse complement strand
CCTGTGCCCGCTCGCTCTTGGGCGAGGAGAAGAACACCTCCGGCGGGGCATCCTCGATGAGCTTGCCGCCGTCAAGGAAGCAGATTCGATCGGACACTTCCCGTGCAAAGCCCATCTCGTGGGTAACCAGCACCATGGTAATGCCCGTGGTGGCCAAACTCTTGATAACGTCCAGCACTTCCTTCACCATTTCCGGGTCAAGGGCGGAGGTAGGCTCATCGAACAGCACCACTTCCGGTTCCATGGCCAGGGTACGGGCAATGGCAACACGCTGTTTCTGGCCGCCGGAAAGGGTACCGGGGTACACGTCCTGCTTTTCCAGCATGCCGACGCTGTCCAGCAGCGCCTTGGCCTTCTCCACGGCCTGCTCCTTGGAGACCTTCTTCACGGTCATGGGGGCGTAAATCATGTTCTCCATGACGGTTTTGTGCGGGAACAGGTTAAAATGCTGGAACACCATGCCGATCCTTTGGCGCACCACATTGGTGTCCATAAAGTCATTCTTGGTGATTTCCTTCATCAACCGGCGATACTCCGCGCCCTCGCGGGTGTGGAACAGATCTTTTTCCTTCAGCAGATCTTTCTCCTTGATCTCCCGAATGGCTTCCTCATCGCTTTTGCCGGAAGCAACCATCCCCGCATACGTCTTGCTGGCGCGGATGACGTCAAAGTGCAGATACGGGTCAGGCGGGGTAATCAGCTTGCCGTCCACCCAGATTTCGCCGTAGGTAGGCTTCTCCAGCAGATTGATGGAGCGCAGGAGAGTGGACTTGCCGCCGCCGGAAGGGCCGATGATGGAGACCACCTCGCCGTTTTGCACCGTGAGGCTCACGCCTTTCAGCACGTGCAGGGAGCCAAAGTCCTTGTACAGTCCCTTAACCTCGATCACTCTTGTTCACCTTCTTTTCCAGCAGTCGGCCAAAGTAGGACAGGATCATCACCAGAATATAATAGAACACGGCAATGGCAAAGAACGGCTCAAAGGCACGATAGGTTGCCGCCTGAATCAGCTGGCCGGTACGCAGCAGGTCAACCAGGCCGATGGAGGCAATCAAGGTTGTGTTCTTCAACAGGCCGATGAACTCATTCACCAGGCTGGGCAGAACGCTCTTAATAGCCTGGGGCAAAATAATGTCCTTCATCATGGGCGTATAGGAAACGCCAAGCGCCATGGCCGCCTCATACTGTCCGCGATCAATGGCATTGATGCCGCCGCGCATGCTTTCCGAAATGTAGGCGGCGCTGTTCATAGCAAACACGATGGTACCGGCAGAAAACGCGGTAAACTTCAGCCCCGTAACCAGTGGGATGCCGAAATACATCATGAACACCTGCACCAGCATGGGCACACCGCGGAAGATGGAGGTGTAGAACGCGGCAAACTTCTGCAAGATCCACACTTTGGAGATTTTGCAGAGCGACAGAGGAATCGACAGCACCAATGCCAGCGCCAGGGAGCAGAAGGTAACCTCCAGCGTCACCAGCAGAGCACTGCCGAACATGGGAATATACTTAATCAAGATGCTGAAATCCAGCTGCACGGCAAGGCCTCCCTTCTCATGTTAGAACCGTGAATAACGCGGAAATGCTGCCGAGGTAGAGTGCCTCGGCAGCGATAAACATCCATGGATGAAAGGCTTCTTAGTACAGCCACTTCTGGATCAGTTCGCCCATTTCGCCGGAATCAATCATTTCCTGCAGAGCAGTGTTGAAGATTTCGGTCAGCTCGCTTCCCTTGGGGAAAGCAATGTTGTACACATCGGAGATGCCGTCATACTCCAGCACGAAGTACTTCAGCAGAGGAGAACCATCGTCAGCCAGCACGGTGTTGGCCAGCTTCTTGGAACCGTTGATGGAGGTCATGCCGGCGGCCACGCCATCGCTCTGCTGAGCCACAGCCAGACCCACAGCGGACTGACCCTGATAGGTCACCAGCGTTGCGCCTTCAATGTTCTGGATCACCTGCTCCAGCGTTGCACCCTGAGAGCAGCAGATGGTCTTGCCCTTCAGGTCGTCATAGGAGGAGATGTCGGAATCCACAGGCACCACCACGCCGAAGTCGGTTTCTGCATAGGTAATGGAGAAGTCAACCACCTGAGCACGCTCTTCCGTAGCGCTCATGCCGGAGATTACCAGATCAGCATTGCCGGTCTGCAGGGTGCCGATCAAGGAAGAGAAAGCCATGGGCGTAATGGTGAAGGTGAAGCCCAGCTTCTCGGACAAGGACTTCAGGATATCAATGTCCAGGCCTTCATAGCCGCATTCCTCGGTTTCGGATACGGTCTCGAAATACATAAAGTCAGGGCTCATGGCCACCGTCAGGTTCTTGCCTTCCAGGGGCTTTGCCTCTTCATCAGCAAAGGCAACAGAGCAGCACAGCAGAGAAAGCGCCATCACCAGCGCAAGCATCTTCTTCATCATCGTGGAAGTCTCCTTTCAGCATCCAGTCTTCGTTTTGTTTGGAACGTGAATAAATATAACATACAGTAACGTTCATGTCAAGGGTTTTATGAATAAATATTTATTAAAATCGAATATTGCGGTAGAAATTCTGTTGCACGGATCCTCTGATTATGATAAAATGGTTCTATCGCCATCACAAAGGAGGAAACACCATGGCACAGCTTTGGGGAGGACGGTTCACCAAGGCAGCCGCCGCAACGGCCGCAGACTTTACGTCCTCCATTACCTTCGATCATCGCTTTTATCATCAAGATATACAGGGAAGCATCGCCCACGTCACCATGCTGGCAAAGCAAGGCATTGTCACCGAGGCGGAACGGGATCAGATCATTGCAGGCCTGCATGAAGTAGAAGCAGACCTGGAGGCCGGCAAGTTCACCTTCACCCCCGATCATTATGAAGATATTCATTCTCTGGTGGAAGCAGAGCTCATCCGCCGCGTAGGCGACGTGGGCAAGAAACTGCATACCGGCCGTAGCCGCAATGACCAGTGTGTCACGGATATGAAGCTGTATACCATTGATGAAGCCAAGGAAATCCGCAAAGCTCTGGTGCACTGGATTCACGTTCTGGTGCATACCATGGATGCGCATATTTATACATTTATGCCCGGTTTTACGCATATGCAGAAGGCACAGCCTGTCACCCTGGCCCATCACCTGGGTGCCTATGTGGAAATGGCCATGCGGGATGTGAGCCGCATTGACGACCTGATCCGCCGCGCCCACACCTGCCCCCTGGGCGCCGCCGCCCTGGCTGGCACCAGCTATCCGCTGGATCGTGACTACACTGCCCATCTGCTGGGCTTTGATGCGCCCACGGAAAACAGCATGGACAGCGTCTCCGACCGGGATCACATTTGCGAACTTCTTTTCACCATGAGCCTGATTTCCATGCATCTCTCCCGCTTCTGCGAAGAGGTGGTCATGTGGACCAGTGATGAATATCAATTCATGGTCATGGACGACCAGTGGAGCACCGGCAGCAGCATCATGCCTCAGAAGAAGAATTCTGACGTAGCCGAGCTGATCCGCGGCAAGACAGGCCGCGTCTATGGTGCCCTCATGAGCATCCTAACCATGCTCAAGGGTCTGCCCCTGGCCTTCAACTCCGATATGCAGGAAGACAAGGAAGGCTTCTTTGATGCCATTGACACGGTGAAGGGTTGCCTGGGTGCCGCCTCCGGCATGCTGGAAACCGCAACCTTCCGTCCTGACCGTATGCGCAAGAGCGCGGCCGGCGGCTTCACCAACGCCACCGATGTAGCGGATTATCTGGTCAAGAAGGGCATGGCCTTCCGGGATGCTCACGGTGTTGCCGGTCATCTGGTGCTCCGCTGCCTGGAGGAAAACTGCGACCTGGATCATCTGCCCCTGGCCGAATATCAGCAGGCTTCCGAGCTGTTCGAGCAGGACATTTATGACGCCATTTCCGTCGAAGCCTGCGTGA
>CAVBFK010000349.1:0-5550 GCA_963594395.1 Lachnospiraceae bacterium | reverse complement strand
CGCCGGCATCTACGGTGATATCGGAAAGACCGGCCGCTCCATCCACGGCCGTTCAGGTTTGCAGCAGCTCCTCCGCGACTGTGAGTCCGGCCAGATTGACCTGGTGCTGGTGAAATCCCTGTCGAGATTTTCCCGCAGTCTATCTGACTGCCTGACCATGGTACGCAGATTGCGGGAGCTTCGCATTCCCGTGATCTTTGAAAAAGAAGGCATCAACACCATGGAAGGCTCGGGCGAACTGCTCTTGTCCATCATGGCGTCCATCGCCCAAGAAGAGAGCCGAAGCATCGGCGAGAACCTCCGCTGGTCGGTGAAGCAGAGCAACGCCAAAGGGGAGCCATTCTTTCATCCGTCTTACGGATTTCGGCGAAAGAAAGACAGCCGAGCGTGGGAAATTCAGCCTAAGGAAGCCCAGCGAGTCCGCCGAGCCTTTGAACTCGCTGCCACAGGCGAATGGAGCTATCAGGAGATCCTATCTGAGCTGAATCGCATGGAAGAAGCCGAGGGCACAGGCGTTACGTGGAGCAAAAAACGTCTGATTTACCTGCTGACCAACGTGGC
This sequence comes from Lachnospiraceae bacterium, assembly GCA_963594395.1. Classification (GTDB taxonomy): domain Bacteria; phylum Bacillota; class Clostridia; order Christensenellales; family Aristaeellaceae; genus CAKUFA01. The sequence goes on along the minus strand of CAVBFK010000349.1, from coordinate 4,989 downwards.
CTACATGGGCGACTGCCTGACAAACCGAACCTATCACGTCTACACGGACAAGATGGTCATCCGCCCCAACCGTGGGGAGCGAGACCAGTATTATATTGAGGAACATCACCCCGCCATCGTCAGCCGGGAGATGTTCCAGCGAGTGCAGCAAGTCATGCAAAGTGGCCTGCTGCACTCTTCTTATAAGCGGCGGACGCCAGAGCAATTAGCACTGCTCAAGGATGAGCGGTGGGAACTAAACAATAAATGAACCTTCTGTAGACAATATTCTCATCGGAGAGGACAAACCGAAGGAGTCCAGAGGGCGACCGGAAAGCCCTCTGGATTATGAAATCCATACACGCAAAAAGGAGAACTACTATGACCTGCACGGTTACGAAAATTCAGCGCATACCTGCCCCAACGGCAAAGATGCCCCAGCCCGTGAAAACTTTGCACGTTGCCGCCTACTGCCGCGTCAGCACCGACCTTGCCCAACAGCAGACCAGCCTTGCCGCACAGATGGAAGTCTTCAACCGCCGCATCAGTCAGCATCCCGGCTGGGCGCTGGCCGGCATCTATGCCGACGAAGGTCTTAGTGCCACATCTACCGCCAAACGAATAGAATTCAATCGCATGATGCAGGATGCGGAAAGCGGCAAGATTGACTACATCATCACGAAAAGTCTGTCCCGCTTCGCACGGAACACGCTGGACTGCCTGACCTGCATCCGCAAGCTGCAGAGCTTTGGTGTGAACGTCCTTTTTGAGAAAGAGAACATCGACACAGGCACGGCCATGTCCGAAATGCTTCTCACGGTGCTGGCTGCCTTCGCTCAGGAAGAAAGCCGCTCCATCTCGGAAAACATCAAGTGGGGATTGCGCAAAGGCTACGCCAGCGGGCAGACTCGCTGGCAGCAGCTGTACGGCTACCGTAAGGGCGAGTGTGACGGCAAATCCTGCGAAGCGGAGTGGGTGATTCAGCCAGACGAGGCCGCGGTGGTGCGGAATCTTTTCCAGCAATACGATCGCGGAAAGAGTTTGCCTGAAATCGTCAAAACGCTGGAGCACACGCCCAGTCCCAATGGTAAGGGCAAGTGGACGCCTCACGCCGTGTGGAACGTGCTGACCAACGAGAAGTACGTAGGCGACGTGTGCACGCAGAAGTATGTGACGCTGGATCACTTGAGTCACAAAGCCGTGCGCAACACCACGGAAAACGTGCCCAGCTACTACCTCAGCAATCACCACACGCCCATCATTGACCGACAAACCTTCGACCGCGTACAGAAGATTCGCGGTATGCGGAACAACCAGCAAGGCAGTCATCAATATCCCTACGGGGAGATAGACCTCCGTTGCCCATTCTGCGGTCAGCAGTTAGTTCAGCGACAAATGCGCACCAACGGTCCGAAAATGCTATGGTGCTGCTTTGGAGAAAACGGCTGTCGAAAATACGCCGTCAAGACATGGCAACTGAACGAAGCCGTGCTGGAAGCATGGGCAAATCACACTGACCAGCCTGCACCTGAAACTGTTGAGTTCTGGTGGTTGGATGAATACGTTTCCAGCATCGAACCAACACTGGATAACCGCATCATCGTCCGTTGGAAGGACGGCACCACCACCGAAGGACACATTCCTGTCAAGGTCTGGCAGCATGAACCCGCCCGCTTACTGGCTTTCTACAAGCGTTACATCGAGGATCTTGAGCAGGGCAAGCGGGATGGCCGCTTTCCCATGACAGCGGAGGACAAGCGGCGCGAACAGGAGCTTGCCGACAAACAACAAAAGTGAAAGGGGGGATTTCATCATGATCGTTCGAAAAATCCAAAGTCAGACATCTCAGCAGCGCAAGCGAGTCGCTGCCTACTGCCGCGTCAGCACAGACTTCGCCGAGCAAGAGGAAAGCTACGAAAAGCAAATCACCTACTACGAATCCCTCATCAAAAGCAATCCCGATTGGATCTTCGCCGGCATCTACGCCGACCAAGGCCGCAGCGGCACCAGCATCAAATCCCGCCCGGCCTTTCAGCAAATGATGCAGGATGCGCTTGCAGGACGCATCAACCTGATCCTCGTGAAGAGTATCTCACGCTTCTCGCGCAACATGGTGGATTGCGACCGCGCCGTCAAGGAACTGACCGCCGCTAACGTAGAAGTTCGCTTTGAAAAGGAAGGCATCAGCTCGCTGGATCCATCCGCAGGTTTCGTCTTCTCCCTTCTTGCCGCCGTGGCGCAGGACGAAAGCCGTTCCATCTCAGAGAACATCCGCTGGCGGTATGCTAACCGATTCGCCAAAGGTGACTACAACATCGGCAGCAATCGCATTTTCGGCTATGACAGCGTGGATGGCAAGCTTACGCCCAACAAGGATGCCTGGGTGGTGAAGCGTATCTTCGAACTGTACGCGCAAGGCCAATCGCCGGCAGATATCGAGGCAGAGCTTGCGTCTCACCACGTGATGGGTCTGCGTGGCAAAGGCGCCATGAAGGTTCCGTCCATCCTCAGCATTTTACAGAATGAAACCTACGTGGGCGATAAGCACCTGCAGAAAAAGCCACCCCTGAATTTTCTCACCAAGCGCCCCGACCCCAATGCCGAGCACGTGTCCTATTATCTGACCGACGACCACGAAGCCATCATCGACCGTGCCACCTGGGAGCACGCCCAGGCACGGCTCCATCAGAAGCAGGATGAAGTGAAGCAAGGCGTCTACAAGCATGGCAACCAGCATCCCCTGTACGGCAAACTGTTCTGCGGTCTGTGCGGTGCACCTTATAAGCGCAGAACCTTCCGGGCATGCCCGGCACAGGGCGGCGGACTGTATAAAGCCTGGAACTGCAAGGAGCGGCAGAAAGGAACAAAGGGCAATGGGTGCAAGAATAGGATGGTGAGGGAAGAATGGCTGATGAAGGAGATTGAGAAGATGGTGGGAAAAGAGGCGGGGTTAGATGAGGTGCAGAAGATCCTTGTCTATGAGAATCATATGGAAATCATCGAAAAATGATGCGTAAACGAAAACTCCCACCCCGGCAGGATGTGAGATGCGGGGGTGGGAGCTTTGCTTTTATAAGGATTCGTTAGAAATTTTCTTGGCAATAATTCGGCATTCTTTATCCCAAAAGGCAATGCCATAGGTCCATATGGTCTTGACACGATAGCGGCGCAGGATGGCGGTGTAATCCTTCTCCTCGATCTGCTTCATGGCTGCTTCGCAAGCGGCATCAAGCTGCTCCCATTCCTTCACGTTCTTGACTTCAATGACGCAACCAAATGCTCTGTCTTTTCGCTGAACAATAATGTCGCTGCGGCCTTTTCCGGTCTCTCGGTTAGAAGAGACATGCCAGTTGGTGCAGGTGCTCAGCAGTGCCAGTAGGAAACCATGATAGAAGGATTCATGTGCATCATAGAAGCTGACGGTATCAAGCAGCTGCTCATTGAGATATGCGGAGATCTCAGCTGTATTACCCGATTCAAGGGCAATGTATAAATTGGTTAGCTTATTTGTCTGAGCACGAGTCCGCGTCTTGAACCAAGACAAAACCTGCTGCGTATAGATCTGATGAACCTCTTTATTCGGAATGCATAGCGAATATTCACCGTCTCTAGGACGTTTGGTGACTGTTAGATAACCGGTTAAATAAAGGAGTGTCCACATGTTTTCAATGGAAGCATTGGCATCTTCATGGGTCAGTTGCTCATTAAGCGTTTTGACGATGGTCTCACCAGCGATCAAACGCTCAATTTCCATCTGCGTCGTACCATCAGCAGATTCTGCAATCAGATTCCGTACCATGTCATTGCCGCTGGTATTCATCCAATAGGCCTGTGGCTCTGCATGAGGATCATTACGGAGCGCATTGCAGTAATTAATTACGTCCCACGGGCAATAGATATTCTGGTTACCAAACAGATAACCATCATACCATTCACGCGCCTCTGCCAAATGCTGTTTCACACCGTAGTCGGTCATCATTTGGCATACTTCAGGTTCAGTGAAGCCAAAACATTCATCGTACTGCACGTCAGAAATGGAGTTAATAGAAAAATTATTTGTTCCTGTGAAGATGCTCTCATGGGAAACACGCAGGCAACCGGTCAAAACAGCGAAGTACAGGCTGTCATTGGTCTTTAGCGACACGTTGAACATAGCACGGATGATATCCAGCATCTGCGCGTAATAGTGGTTCAGATTCGCCTTGTCGAGGGGAACGTCATACTCATCTATCAGCAAGATGGTCTTCTGCCCGTAATGTTTGTAAAGGAGGGAGCATAGCATCTGCAGGCTGTTGCGGATGTCAATTGCGGTATCGTTTTCACTTAAGATTCTGTTTAGAGAAAGTTTTTCATTGGCAGACAGCTTAGGACTATCCTGCAGAAATTTCAGGCGGTCGGCTTCTTTGCGGATGACCTCGCGAAGTGATTGATAAGCGGTTTCAAACGTCGTACCGTCTACGCTCTTCAGCGATACAAACGCCACAGGGTACTTTCCCATATACGTATCGCAAAGATCTTTGCGCTTTGTGATGGCCAACCCATCGAAGATGCTTTTATCGCCGCCAATTTCGAAGAAACACTTCAGCATGCTCATGTTTAGTGTCTTGCCAAAGCGGCGTGGACGAGTGAAAAGCTTGACCTTGCCGCCGTCATCCAGAAGGTCCGCAATCATTTGGGTCTTGTCCACATAATAATAATTCTGTGTGCGGAGCTCTTCAAAATTCTCAATGCCCACGGGCAATTTCTTACTCATCGTGTCCCACCGCCTTTCAAAGGTAAAACAAAGCAGCCTTCCTCTGCACTTTTATTATACCGTTCTTTCAGGGGATTAGCAAGCCGGTTCAACAAAAGTTGCGTGTCGTGCGAGAAGCTTTTTCTGATGAAAAATCCAATGAAAGCTGCGCGTCAGAATCACAATATATAGCATTGTATTGGCTATGTATAATACTATATATCGTGGTTATCTTCGATTTATTTTTGAATTTTATTCGATAAAGAGAGTACCGAGGG
>CAVBFK010000348.1:0-9918 GCA_963594395.1 Lachnospiraceae bacterium | reverse complement strand
GTAATCCACGGCGCGTTCGATGGTATGGAGCATGTCATGGGCATTGTAGTTGAAGAAGGAGAAGCCGTTGCCGTCACCGGTGTACTCGTTGTAGCTGAGCACGGTATCACGCAGACCGCCGGTTTCGCGGACGATCGGCACGGTGCCGTAGCGCAGGGCAATCAGCTGGCTCAGGCCGCAGGGCTCAAACTGGCTGGGCATGAGGAACATGTCCGAACCGGCATAGATCTGATGCGCCAGCGCGTGATCCATGGTGAAGCGGGCGGCAACCCGTCCCTTGTATTCACCCTCGGCCCAGCTGAACAGGTTGACATAGCGGCTGTCGCCCATGCCAAGCACCACCAGCTGAACATCCTTGCGCATGATGTCAGAAATAACGTAGTCCACCAGGTCGAGACCCTTCTGGTTGCTCAGGCGGCCAATCATGCCGATGATCGGCACATCAGGATCCACGTTCAAGCCGAGCTTCTCCTGCAGAGCCTTCTTGCAGGCAGCCTTGCCGCTGACGTCATCAGCAGAATAGGTGGCGGCAATGCGGTTGTCCGTGGCAGGATTGTAGTCTACCATGTCGATGCCGTTCAGCACGCCGAAGACGCTGGCTTTGCGGGCACGAATCAGCCCATCCAGGCGCTCGCCGTAGTAGGCGGTCTGAATCTCCTCAGAGTAGGAGGGGCTCACGGTGGTGATAACATCTGCATAGACCAGGGCGGCCTTCATGAAGTTGGCACAGCCGAAGCATTCCAGCTTGTCGTTCGTCCACAGGCTGTCGCCCAGGCCCAGCACATCCTGCACCTCGCGGATGCCGAAGATGCCCTGATACTGCAGGTTGTGGATGGTGAACATGGTCTTGATCTTGGAGAAGAAGGGCAGATGTGCATACTGAATCTTCAGCAAGGCAGGCACCATGCCGCTCTGCCAATCGTGGGCGTGAATGACGTCGGGCTGGAAGTCCAGCAGAGGCAGGGCATTCAGGGCACCGCGGCAGAAGAAACCGAAGCGCTCGTACTCATCTCCGCCCAGACCGTAGATGTACGGCCGGCCGAAGTAGTACTTGTTGTCCATGAAGTACCAGATGACGCCGTCCTTCTCCAGCTTCTCGATGCCGCAGTACTGTCTGCGCCAGCCGAGCTGCACTTCAAAGTCGCATACATGGGTCATCTTCTCCACCCACTGGGCGGGAATGGCGGAATACAGGGGCAGCATGACGCGGACGTCATGACCCTGGGCGGCCAACACGGGGGCAAGAGCGCCCACCACGTCTGCCAGACCGCCGGTTTTAACAAAGGGGACACATTCGCTTGCCGTAAACAGGATCTTCATTTTCTTTTTACCTCCAATTTGGGGATGCTCAGATCACAACGTTCTTGGCAATCACGATAGGATAAGCTTCCGGTCCGATCAGGCGGGCATTGCGCTTGATCACGGCCTGCTTGTCCAGAATACAATTCTCGATGTAGGCGCCGGAATGCACCTGACCGTCCTGCATGATGACGCAGTTCTTCACATGAGCATCGGGAGCGATGCGAACGCCGCGGGACAGAATGGAGTTTTCCACCGTGCCTTCCACGATGCAGCCATCAGCTACCAGAGAGTTGCTCACCGTTGCGTGATCGCCGTAGTGGGCAGGCATCTCATCACGAACCTTGGTGTACACGGGGTTCTGGAAGAGCAAACGGCGAGTGTCGCTGTTCAGAATGTCCATGTTGAAGCGGAAGTAGCTCTGCACGGAGTCAATGCGCCAGCAGGGACCGGTGTATTCATAGCCGGCCACGCGCAGGGTATTCTCATGCAGCAGGCGCATCACCACATCGCGGGTGAAGTCGTGATAGCCGTGTGCCACGCCCTTGTCCACCAGCGTGCGCAGAAGCTCGCGCTTCAGGATGAAGCAATCCATGCTGACGCAGTCCATGGTGGGATGGGTGGGTTCTACTTCGATGTCGGTTACCACACCGGTTTCATCCACGGTCAGATAGCTACCGTACTCATCGCGCTTCATATCGGGGTTGCGGGTGTACAGCATCGTCACATCGGCACCGCTCTCCACGTGATGACGGGCGAAAGCGTCCATATCACAGGTGAAGATAATGTCGGAGCGGCAGAGCACCACCCACTCCTGCTTGGAGCGGCTCAGGAAGCTGCTGTTGGAACGCAGAGCGTCCAAGGCGCCGGAATACACACCCACGTTTTCACGGGTGAGGAAGGGAGGCAGAACATACAGACCGTCGTTCTTGCCGTGCAGGTCCCATTCCTTGCCGCTGCCCAAGTGGTCCATTAGGCTGTGGTAGTTCTTCTGCATGATGACGCCGACTTTCTTCATGCCGCTGTTCACCATGGAGCTCATCAGGAAGTCAATCACGCGATAACGGCCGGCAACAGGCAGTGCGGCAATAGCGCGGGTCATGGTCAATTCCCGCAGGCGGGCGTCGCTGCCGCCCGTATAGATAACACCCATTACGTCTTTCATTGTGTTCAATCCTTTCCCTGCAATGATAAAGATCAGAGCCTTGTCAGAACGTGGTGGTTTCGTCTACCTGCACACCGGCGGCCACAGAAGCACCGGCGGGAATGGTGATGTTCTGACCAACCACGGCGATGTTGCCTTCGCTTTCGCCAACGAATGCACCGGCACCCACAACGGCACCTTCAGCCACGATGGCACGGCGGATCACTGCACCGCGATGAACCACGGCACCGGGCATCACAACGCTGTCCGTTACGTCCGCACCTTCCTCAACCTTCACGCCGGCAAACAGCACGGAGTGGTTGACGGTACCGTAGACTTCGCAGCCTTCGGTGATCAGGCTGTCGCTGACCACAGCGCCCTTGGCGATGAAGTGCGGGGGCATGGCGGGGTTGCGGGCATAGATGCGCCACTTCTTGTCATGCAGGTCAATGGGCATGGGCGTGGTCAGCAGATCCATGTTGGCTTCCCACAGGGATTCGATGGTGCCGACGTCCTTCCAGTAACCTTCAAAGTTATAGGCCACCATGACCTGTTTGTCATTCAGCATGGCAGGGATGATGTTCTTGCCGAAGTCGTTGTTGCTCTTCTTGTCGCCTTCGTCATTGGTCAGGTACTGGCGCAGCTTCTCCCATGTGAAGATGTAGATGCCCATGGAAGCCTTGTTGCTCTTGGGATTCTTGGGCTTTTCTTCAAACTCGGTGATGTTGTCGTCAGCATCCGTGTTCATGATGCCGAAGCGGCTGGCTTCTTCCCACGGCACTTCGCGGACGGCGATGGTGGCATCGGCGCCGTGACGGATGTGGAAGTCCAGCATGGCGTTGTAGTCCATCTTATAAATATGGTCGCCGGAAAGAATGAGCACATACTCAGGATGATACTGCTCGATGAAGGACATGTTCTGATAAATGGCGTTGGCCGTACCGCGATACCATTCACCGCTCTTGCCCTTCTGATAAGGAGGCAGAACGAAAACGCCGCCGTTGGAAAGGTCAAGATCCCAAGGAGCGCCGGAACCGATGTAAGCATTCAGTTCCAGAGGCTGATACTGGGTCAGCACGCCGACGGTATCAATGCCGCTGTTGGTGCAGTTGCTCAGGGGAAAGTCAATGATACGGTACTTGCCACCATAGGGCACGGCAGGCTTTGCTACATTCTTGGTCAGCACGCCCAGACGACTGCCCTGGCCACCAGCCAGAAGCATGGCAATGCAAGTCTTTTTTCTCATCATGGGGAGAGCACACTCCTTTTAATGTGATCATAGACGAATTCGATGGATGATATGCAAAGGCTTATTCAGCCGATTTGCCGATGGATGATGTACCCGGTGCAGGGGACACTGCGGGGCGCGTTGCCTGCAGAGCATCGGGAAGGGAAGCCTTCGATGGCAGGGGATCGGGCAGCTTGTCATAGCGGAAGAAGACGGTGGACAGAGGCGGCACGCAAATCTCCGTGGAGAAGGGCAATCCGTTCCACGGCGTGACCTCAGCCTTGCAAGGCCAAGCGTTGTACTGGTTGGATCCGCCGAATTCCTTGCGATCCGTATTGAAAATCTCCGTCAGTGTGCCGTTGTGGGGAAGCCCGACGCGGTACACCGGATGGAAAGTGGGGGTGAAGTTGGTCACGCACAGCACGGCATTGCCGCTCTTGTCCGTGCGCAGGAAGGCCACCACACTGTTGTCACAGTCGTTGACGGTAATCCACTGGAAACCGTCCCAGCTGTCGTCAACCTGGTAGAGGGCAGGGGTGGACTTGTACAGGCGGTTCATGGTGCGGACGCAGTCCTGCAACTGCGGATGACGGTCGTACATCAGCAGGAACCAGTCCAGCTGATCGCTGAACTTCCACTCGATGAACTGGCCGAACTCACTGCCCATAAACAGCAGCTTCTTGCCGGGGTGCGCAATGGTGTAGCCATACAGTGCCCGCAATCCGGCAAACTTCTTCCAAATATCTCCCGGCTGTTTGTCCAGCATGGAATGTTTACCATGCACCACTTCATCGTGGGAGAAGGGAAGAATGTAGTTTTCCGAGAAGGCATAGTACAGGGAGAAGGTCAGTTTATCATGGTGCCATTTGCGGTAGATGGGATCCAGCTTGATGTAGCTGAGCATGTCGTTCATCCAGCCCATGTTCCACTTGAAGCCGAAGCCCAAACCGCCCACAGATGCGGGCTTGGTCACCATGGGGAAGGCAGTGGATTCCTCTGCAATGGTCATGGCACCGGGGAAGTCGTGGTAGATCACGGTGTTCATGTTCTGCAGGAAGGCGATAGCGTCCAGGTTTTCCCGGCCGCCGTTTTTGTTGGGCAACCACTGGCCTGGTTCACGGCAGAAGTCGTGATACAGCATGGCTGACACGGCGTCTACACGAAGACCGTCGGCATGGTACCATTCCAGCCAGAAACAAGCGTTGCTCAGCAGGAAGGAACACGCCTCACCCCGGGCAAAGTCGAACATGCAGGTGCCCCACTGTGCCATTTCGCCGCGGCGGGGATCGGGATGCTCATAGCAAGCGGTTCCGTCAAACTGACGGAGGCCGATTTCATCCCGCGGAAAGTGAGCGGGAACCCAGTCCAGAATGACGCCAATATTGGCCTGATGGCAACGGTCGATGAAAGCCATCAGCTCCTTAGGCGTGCCGTAGCGGCTGGTAGCGGCGTAGTATCCCGTCACCTGATAGCCCCAAGACATGTCCAGGGGATGTTCCATCACAGGCAGAAGCTCAATGTGAGTATAGCCCATGTCCTGCACGTAAGGGATCAACTGCTCTGCCAATTCGGCATAGGTGAGCATTTCACCGGCTTCACCGGTTTCACTGCCTGCACCGCCGGTGCCGGTTTTGCCGCTGCCGGCGCGCTTCCAGGAACCCAGATGCACTTCGTAGATATTCATGGGACTGTGATAAGCGTCCCATGCAGCACGCTGCTTCATCCATGCATGATCTTGCCATGCATATCCGGAAAGATCGCATAACATCGAGGCGGTATTAGGCCTGAGCTGCATCTGAAAGCCATAAGGATCGGCCTTCTCATGCCATGCACCGTCAATGCCTTGGATTGCATATTTATAAGTCCGCAACTTTTCTGCGGCATCGGCATACTGATAACGCTTGGGATCAGATTCAACAGAGAACTTTTCTGCGGGAAGGCGAACCTCCCAAATACCATCGTATTGCTTCACCATGGGGCAGACGGTTTTGTCCCATTGGCAAAATTCGCCGATCAGCGAAACCTTTTTCGCATTGGGAGCCCACACGGCAAAGTGCCAATAAGGTTTGCCGTCCTGCTCGACAGGGTGTGCACCAAGCATTTCATAGGCCTTTCGGTTTCGGCCGTGATGAAATCCCTCTCTGACTTCCGCTGTGGGAGCGATGTAACGCATGACTGCACCCGCTTTCATAAGATGGAAGCTTCGACCCTTTGTAAGGGGAATTTTCTTTCATGCTTATTGTATACGATTTTATGCATTTTCGTCAAGGGAATTGCGTAAATTTGGCTAAAACCATTCAAAAAACAAATCTTTTTTGTAGCTTTTTGTGGGGCAATCTGGGAAGTTATTTTCACAGCCTGTACAAATCCGTACGTTCGGATCATACTTTGGGCATCTATTCGGGATTGTATACGGTGCATGAGGGTTCTGCATATACATGATAAATAAATAACAAACAGAGCAACCCTCCCGAATCACTTTGCGGACGTGGTTTGATTGAAAATGAAACAAAAATGCGGGAGAAGCTTTCATCATGGAAAGCTCCTCCCGCAAGGAATGATTGATTATTCGTAATCCACAACGTCTACCCAGTGGAGCAGGAGTTCCTTCTCTTCAGGCTTGCCCTTTACGGACTGGCTGGCGGCTACGATGGGGATCCACTTCTGCACATACTGCTTGGCCGTGTCGCTCTTCTTGCAGAAAAGCTTCAGATACTTTTCTGCCAAATCAGCCTTGCCGCTGAGATGGAAGAGCAGATAGGTGCGGGCGGCATCGGCGGAAGCGTTGCCCTGGGTGGCGTGGCTCCAGTCAATGATGTACGCCTTGTTATCGGGGGTGATGATGATGTTCGACGGATTGAAGTCACCATGGCACAGCTTGTGATGCACAGGCATGGCGGCCAAACGGGTATGCAGGTCGTACCGGGTGGTAGCGTCCAGCGAAGTCTGGCTGATCTTCTTCTGCATCTTCTCCGTCAAGGTGTTCAGCATAGGGCAGGTGTGGCTCTGCACTTCCAGCTGAAGATCCACAAAGTGGTCCAGATACTTGTCCATCTTGTCGGGATTCTCATCCATCAGCTGCTGCAGGGTCTTGCCTTCGATGTAGTCAGATACGATGGCCCACTTGCCGTCTACTTTGGTGACTTCCTCCAGGTGGGGGATGTTTAGACCGGTCTCTTCCACGCGAGCCTGATTCAGGGCGGCGTTCAGAATGTCGGCCTTGTTGCCTTCGTGGAAGACCTTGATCACAAGGTTTCCATCACGATACACGGTCTTGTTGCTGCGCTGGGCGATCACTTGATCCAGTTTCATGATGCTTCCTCCTTTATAGGATTGTGAAAACGAACTTTTTACTGTCTATATTCGCCCGGAATTATGCGTTTTCCTGCTTGCCGGCTTCACCATAGTAGGCGTGCAGGTACATTTCCTTGATTTCGCTCATCAGCGGATAACGGGGGTTGGCGCCGGTGCACTGGTCATCGAAGGCCTGCTCTACCATTTCGTCCAGGGTGGAGAGGAACTTCTCCTCGTCAACGCCGTACTCGCGGATGGAATCCTTGATGCCGATCTGATGCTTCAGGTCGCGGATGGCGGCAATCAGGCTCTCCAGCTTCTCCTGGTCGTTCTTGCCGGGCAGATTCAATGCTTCTGCCACCTCGGCATAGCGGCGCAGGGTGTGGGGATGATCATACTGGGGGAAGGTGCCCATTTTGGCGGGAACCTCGGCGGCATTGAAGCGAAGCACTTCTTCCAGCAGCAGGGCGTTGGCAATGCCGTGAGGCAGGTGATGGAAGGCGCCCAGCTTGTGCGCCATGGAGTGGCAGACACCCAGAAAAGCGTTAGCGAAAGCCATACCGGCCATGGTGGCGGCGTTGGCCATCTTCTCACGAGCCACAGGGTCATGAGGACCATCGTTGTAGGCACGGGGCAGATACTCGAAGATGGTCTGTGCGGCCTTGATGGCGAGACCATCGGTGAATTCGGTGGCCATCATGGAGGCGTAAGCTTCCAGTGCATGCACCAGAGCATCGATACCGGAGGCGCTGGTCAGACCCTTGGGGGCGTTCATCATCAGGTCAGCATCCACAATGGCCATGTTGGGCATCAGCTCATAGTCAGCCAGGGGATACTTCACACCGGTGCGCTCATCGGTAATCACGGCGAAAGGCGTCACCTCAGAACCGGTACCGGCGGAGGTAGGCACGGCGATGAAGTAGGCCTTTTCACCCATCTTGGGGAAGGTGTAGATACGCTTACGGATATCGCAGAAGCGCATGGCCATATCCAGGAAGTCCACTTCGGGATGCTCATACATCACCCACATGATCTTGCCGGCGTCCATTGCGGAACCGCCGCCCAGGGCGATGATGCAGTCAGGCTGGAAGGCAACCATGGCCTTCGTGCCTTCCTTGGCGCAGGCCAGGGTAGGATCGGGTGCCACATCGAAGAACGTGGTGTGCTGGATGCCCATTTCGTCCAGCTTATCGGTAATGGTCTTGGTGTAGCCGTTATGATACAGGAAGGAGTCCGTCACGATGAAGCAGCGCTTTTTGCCCATGACATGCTTCAGCTCGTCCAGAGCCACGGGCAGACAGCCCTTCTTCAGATAAACCTTCTGCGGTGCACGGAACCAGAGCATATTCTCCCTCCTCTGGGCAACGGTCTTCACGTTCAGCAGATGCTTCACGGACACGTTTTCACTCACGGAGTTGCCGCCCCAAGAGCCGCAGCCCAGGGTCAGGGAAGGCGTGAGCTTGAAGTTGTACAGGTCACCGATACCGCCCTGAGAAGAAGGCGTGTTGACCAGAATACGGCAGGTCTTCATGCGGGCAGCAAACTTGTCCACCAGATCCTGATGGGCAACTGCGTCCAGATAGATGGAAGATGTGTGGCCGTAGCCGCCGTCTGCCACCAGCTTTTCAGCCTTGTCGAAGGCATCGTCAATGTCCTTGGCGCGGTACATGGCCAGCACGGGGGACAGCTTTTCGTGGGCAAATTCTTCGCTCAGATCCACGCTGGTTACTTCGCCGATCAGGATCTTCGTATCTTCAGGCACGTCCACACCGGCCAGCTTGGCAATGGTGGCGGCCTTCTGGCCAACGATCTTGGCGTTCAGGGCGCCGTTGATCAGGATGGTCTTGCGAACCTTGTTCAGCTCGTCCTTCTTCAGGAAGTGGCAGCCGCGGGCGGCAAATTCCTTCTTGACCTTGTCGTAGACCTTGTCCAGCACGATGGTAGACTGCTCAGATGCGCAGATCATGCCGTTGTCGAAGGTCTTGGAGTGAATGATGCTGTTCACCGCCAGCAGGACGTCAGCACTTTCGTCAATGATGGCAGGGGTGTTGCCGGCGCCAACGCCGACGGCAGGCTTGCCGGAGGAATAAGCGGCTTTCACCATGCCGGGGCCGCCGGTTGCTAGGATAATGTCGGCTTCCTTCATGGCCATGTTGGTCAGCTCCAGGCTGGGCACGTCGATCCAGCCGATGATTCCTTCAGGAGCACCGGCGGCAACAGCGGCTTCCAGCACCACCTTGGCGGCGGCAATGGTGCTTCCCTTGGCGCGGGGATGGGGGCTGATGATAATGCCGTTGCGGGTCTTCAGGCACAGCAGGGTCTTGAAGATGGCGGTGGAAGTGGGGTTCGTGGTGGGGATGACAGCGGCCACCACGCCGATAGGCTCGGCAATCTTCTCGATGCCGTAGCTGTCGTCCTTTTCGATGACGCCGCAGGTCTTGGTGTAGCGATAGGCGTTATAAATATATTCGGAAGCGAAATGATTCTTGATGACCTTGTCTTCCACAACGCCCATGCCGGTTTCTTCTACAGCCAGCTTGGCCAGCGGAATACGCATCTTGTTAGCGGCCATAGCGGCGGCCTGGAAAATCTTATCGACCTGTTCCTGTGTATAGGTAGCGTACTGCTTCTGTGCAGCGCGCACGGATGCCAAAACCTTTTCAAAGGATTCCACACTGTCTACAATCGGATACGTGGTAGCCATGATGCTCTCTCCTTACACGTCGTGCCGGATGATACATCCGACGGTCTTCATCAGGCATCTTCCTGAATTCGATAACAGTTTAACAAACTTCTATGCTATTGTCAATGCTTTAACGATAAAAATTTCACAAGAATTGTGTAAAAACTATGAAAAATGCGCTGTCCAGAATCGAACAACGCACTTTCTACCTACTAAATGCTTATTCAATTTGAACTTACGCTTTCACTTTGCCCCAGATGATGCCTGTGC
>CAVBFK010000347.1:0-15072 GCA_963594395.1 Lachnospiraceae bacterium | reverse complement strand
TACCAGCAGAGAGCCTTCTGCGTCCCCCTTGCAAGGATCGATCAATTATTGTCCAACATAGTTGGGGCTCTTGATTTCCGCCGTAGGCTGCTTGCTCTGCTTGATGGAGCGGCTGTAGCCGTCTTCGGTGCGGTAGCCCGTCAGGTTCATCACCACGCGGCCGATCTCTTCGGTAGGCTGTACGTAGTTATCGAAGTTGAAGCGGCCATGCTGGGTCGTTTCGCCTTCGGTCAAGGTCAGGCGATACGAGCAATTGATGACGTTGCTGCCGTCAGAGGTCACCACCAGCGGATTGCCGTTGACGTCGTAGCAGGTCAGGGTGAAGTAGAACCGCGTGATGGTCATGTTGCTGTAGTTGCGGACATTGAGCTTAATCTTGTTGTCCTGCAGATACAGGTCAGTGATCTTCAGTGCCTTGTCATAGTTGCCAACCTTCACGGTGAAGGTGGTGGTGTAGCCGCCATCTTCCGTAACACCGGTAATGGTGGTTTCGCCCCAGCTCTTGCCGGTCACGGTAGGACGGTTCTTCGCGCCCTTGACCGTGGCAATGGAAGGATCAGCGCTGGTCCAGGTCATGGCCAGGTTGCTGGCATCGGTGGGTTCCAGCACCGCGCGGGCGGTAACGCTTTCGTTCACATCAGCATAGACGATATCGCTGTACATATGCACGCCGGTCACAGGCTGGAGCACGGACACCTTCACGGAGCCTCTGCGTCCGCTACCGTCTGCTGCGGTAGCGGTAATGGTTGCCGTGCCGCGCTTCACGCCATGGATGGTGCCGTCTGCATCCACCGTGGCAATGTTGGTATTGGAAGACGTGTAGGTCACGCTCTGGTTTGTTGCATTGGAAGGGGAAATCTGCAGGAACAGGATGGTGGTGCTACCCACGTTCACGTTCGCCGTGGAGGTAGTGAAGGCCACCCGCTCCACCAGCTGATTCACCGTCACCTTGCAGGTAGCGGCCACGCTGGGGAAATTGGTGCTGCGGCAGGTGATGGTGCACTCACCAACGGACACAGGGGTCACGCGGCCGTTGTTCACCGTGGCCACAGAAGCATCGCTGGTTTCCCAGGTAACATTCTTGTCATCGGCATTGTTGGGGCCGACGGTAGCACGCAGGGTCTGTGCACGGCCCATGTTCACCGTCAGTTCGGTGCTGCTCAGGGTAATGGACGTAGGCTGCTGCTTCACGCGAACCGTCACATTGCCGGTGCGTCCGCTGCCGTCCATCGCGGTGGCAACGATGTAAGCGGAGCCCTTGCCCACAGCGGTCACCACGCCGTTTGCATCCACGGTGGCAACACTCTCATTGCGGCTCGTCCAGGTCACGGCCGTGATGCTGGCATCTGCGGGAGTGATGTCGGCAGTTGCCTGCGTGGTCTCGCCGACCCACAGGATGGTTTCTGCCAGCGTAGGCTTCACAATACGGGCGGGGGTCACTACCAGCACGTGGTAGGTGGCCGTTACTTCAGGGTTCTGCTTGCTGATCAGGGTCAGTTCGCACTCGCCGGCCTTCACAGGGGTCAGGCTGTGACCCTGCACACGCAGCACGTTGGAGTCACTGCTTTCCAGAGTTACGGTGCGATCGTTCGCAGTGGTGGGCTCAGCCAGGGTGGTAGCGGACAGGTTCTGTCCCATAGGCACCACCAGCACGCGCTCGGTGGTCGTCTGGGTCAGCAGAGCGGCAATCTGCTCTTCCGTGGCATCATGAAGGGTAACGCGGGTTTCATCCAGCGAAACCTTTTCCACACGCTGCTTAATGGTCAGCGTGATCGTAGCACGGAAAGAACGGCCGTTGTTCTCCAGGGTAGCGGTAATGGTGGTCTGGCCTTTCTTCAGGCCGGTCACCACACCGTTTTCATCCACGGTGGCGTTCTGCGTTGCGGAAGACTTATACGTTACCGTACCTTCCGATGCGTTGCCAGCACGCTCCATGGTCAATGTCAAGGTATCCCCGACAAACACTTCCGTAACACTACGGTCGAAGACAAACCGGTCACTTTCTGCCAAAGCGAATACGGTGACGGATGCTACCATGATTGCCAGGACAATCAAGAACGACAGCATCTTCTTCATAACCACAACCTCCTCATGGTCTTTGTACTCATAAAACGGTTTTGCCTCACGCTTTCTTCCCGCTGTGTACGGAAAAACTGCTTCTTTTTTTGCAAAATCATTTTCATGAACATGCCGCGTTTTTTCTGCACGGCACACCTGTTTCTTTTATTCTAGGCAGATGTTCTTCTTCCTGCCTGCGTTCCGAAAGAAATCGCCTGCTCAGCCCATCGGGCAACGGGAACGGTCGGCGCCTTCCCGGCCGGAAACATACCGCGCATTGAACTCCATGTTCACCTCGCGCAGTTCCTTCTCCCCATCGATATAGGCCTGGTACATTTCTGCCAAACCGGCACTGCATCCATCGCAGGCGGCCTCGATATTGCCCAGCGACTCGGCCACAATCGCCTCCCGCTGTTCCTTCGTTGTATCCTGAATCAAGTAGCTGATCGGTTTTTCCACAATCTTTGCCCCTTTCCTCTTTTTCTTGTAGAGTATTCGACAGGATAATGGCCTTTTCCTTTTACAAAAAGCATTGCGTTTTCTTTCCATCGCCGTTATACTGTTTTCGGTACCCATCAATAGGGAGGAGGAAATCAATCATGGATCTGCAGAAAGTCATCAAGCAGGTGCTGGAGGCACTGAACAACAACGAATCTCTGGTCAAGGAATTCCTGGCTGACCCGGCTAAGGTGCTGGAAAGCAAGCTGGGCATCGATCTGCCCAACGATCAGGTGAACGCCGTGGTGGAAGGCGTGAAGGCTAAGCTGAAGTTGGATAACGCCGCTAGCGTGCTGAACGCTGTGCAGGGTCTGTTTGGCAAGAAGTAAGCCGTCTGCAAACAGACTTTGGTCTTTTTCGAGTAAATGAAACGCCCCTGTGCCTGATGATGCAGTCATCAAGTACAGGGGTCTTTCTTATTTTCCGCCCAGCAGGTTGCCTACCAGCTCCGTCACCAGATTGCTTCCGATGGAGGACAGCACATCTCCATCGTCGCCCGTAAGGATCTTCAGTGCCTGCTTCTTGCGGTCGCTGTCCGCTTTGCGATAGGCTTCCACCAGCTTTTTCTCCGTGGCTGTCAGCTTCACCGAGGTGGTCGTTGCCGTCGTCTTTCTTGCAGTCGTTGTCTTTGCGGTGGTCTTCTTCGCGGTAGATGTGCCCAGCAGAGAGGCTTGCGTTACGCCGGTGATCTTGGCAATCTTCTTGATGGTATCCGTGGTCAGTTCCGCTTCACCGCGTTCCGCCTTGCTGATGTCCGATGCCGTCAGCCCGCCGCCCAGCTTCTTGGCCAGTTTTTCCTGGGTCAGTCCGGCATCCAGCCGAGCTTGCTTGATCAGTGCCCCTGTTTTCTTCCCCATGGTGTCTCCTCCTTGCAGTCTCCCTGATTTCCCTGAAATTCATTGTATCGCATTCATGGGCAAAACAAAAGCCCCTGCGATTTTTTTCTTGCCCATCCTTATGCCCTGCTGGTATAATAGGGTCATAGCATACAGACGCATAAAGGAGGATGCCTCATGGGTTCTTCCATTGAACTTTTGCAACAGATGGTGGATAACAGCCGGCGGATCGTTTTCTTTGGCGGCGCAGGTGTCAGCACCGAAAGCGGCATTCCGGATTTCCGCAGTGTAGACGGCCTGTATCACCAGCATTACGCCTATCCGCCCGAGGAGATTCTCAGCCGCACATTCTTCGAGGAGCATTCGGCGGAATTCTACCAATTTTACCGTGCCAAGATGCTCCCCCTGGATTGCGAGCCCAACGCCGCTCACAAAAAGCTGGCCGAATTGGAGCAGGCAGGACGCTTGCAAGCCATTATCACGCAAAATATTGACGGTCTGCATCAGAAGGCCGGCAGTCGATGCGTGCTGGAGCTTCACGGAAGCATCTGGCGCAATCACTGCGTCGCCTGCGGAAAGAGTTTCACGGCGGAGCAGGTGCGGGATGATCCTCATCCTGTGCCCACCTGTGACTGCGGCGGCATCATCAAGCCCGACGTGGTGCTGTATGAAGAACAGCTGGACGGCGATACCCTCATGGCCGCCATTCATGCCTTGCGCAAGGCAGATTTGCTGATCGTGGCCGGCACAAGCCTCACGGTTTACCCTGCCGCCGGACTGCTGCGTTATTTTCGCGGTCAGCATCTGGTGCTGATTAACCGCGATGCCACGCCCATGGACACCGCGGCCGATTTGGTGCTGCATCAGCGCGTCGGAGAAGTGCTCGGCCAGCTCCGTGTCACCCCATTGGAGGATGAGCCATGAACACATTGGAATCGCTTTTCTCCCCCGCACGCCGCAAAGCGTTAGCAGACAGCATCAGCAAGCGGTACGCCTGCCGGAGCTTCGGTGATCCGCTGAGCATCGGCGATTGGGCCTCCATCAGTTACATCCTGGGACGGTATGCGCTTCCCGGTGCACGTCTGACACTGATGCACGTCACCGAGGATTTGTTTACCGGTACCCTGCTGAACATGGGTCGCGTCAGCGGATGCACCACGGTGGCTGTCGTGATTGCCGACGCCGCCGTGCCCAATAGCGTCATCCACGCCGGCATTTTGGGAGAAGCGTTGTGTCTTGAGGTGACAGACGCAGGATTCGCCAGTTGCTGGATCTCTTCCACCTATCGCAAAAAGCAGTTAAGTGTTGCACTTCGTCCCGGCGAAAGCGTACAGGCCATTATTGCTTTGGGGCATCCGTCGGATCGCGCTGTCCCTTCGCGCAAGCGCAAGAATGTGGAGCGATTCTGCAAAGGCGATCCCTCCCTGTGGCCAGAGGAGCTCCGCCAAGTGGCAGAAGCGGTGCGCCTTGCCCCCTCTGAACAGAACATCCAGCCTGTGACCATGCACATGGGGAACTACCGTTTTTCCTTTGACGCGCCGCCGCAATCCATGCTGGATCTCGGCATTGCGCTGTGTCATGCCGAATTGGCGCTTACCTCACCTCATCGCTGGCGCACCAAGCAGAGCATCAATGATCCAACCATCTGGATGGAACTAACGTAAGTGCAACGGTTTCTTCAAATATCCCCGAATACAGCAAAAAGGACAACCCGCGAAGGATTGTCCTTTTTTGTGATCCACTTTTTATCAATATTCGTACACGATGATGATGCCGCCCATGTTATCCAGGGACACGGTGTAATCCGTTGCACGGCTCATGGTGGGAACCGTGAAGCTTTCTGTATCATCGCCTACGTACTGACGATAGATCTCGTAGCGGAGGGTACCGTCTTCAAACACGGCAATGTGGGGATGCTCCTGCAGGTACTCGATGTATTCTTCCATGCAGTAGTCCAGCACATGCATCACGGCGGCATTGCCCTTGCCCACGTAGCGGTACAGGTTCAGCTGGGTGCTGATGCCGGTCTTGTAGCTCTTGTCCACGGTACCCGTCGTCGGGAAGTCGGACAGCTGGAAACGGAAGACCAAGCCGTACTTCCAGCAATTCTCGCTCATCCACTGACCTGCTTCCGTGGTGGAATAAGCGGGCTTGCCCACAGACGCATCCGTGCGACTGTACAGGCGCAGGGTGAATGCAAGGCCGCTGTTGAACTCGCTGGTGCCGGGATAGTTCACGTCCTGCTTAGCGCGCTCAATCAGTGCATCACCGGAATAGCTGCTGGACAGGCGGTCCAGAGCCTTCTGGAACAGGGCATTCTGGTCATCCCAGCTACGATAGCCCTCGGACACCATGTAGTTGGTGTAGCCTGCTTCATTCGCTGCTTCCACTGCTTCCTGCAGAGCCGTAATAGCCACCGGGAAGAGCTTCACATTGTAGTCGGACACACCGATCTTGCCGCCGGTATAGCTGCCAACGCTGACCACGCCGGAATCATCGAAATCATCCGGACGGGAATGCCACTGGTTCACCAGCAACATGCCGGTATACATGGCTTCCTGACGGGTCATGGTGGTAGAACCGGGGTTCTCCAGCGGGTAGTTGGTCAGATCGACCACGTCCCAGCCTTCGGACTTCTGCGTGGGCCATGCAAGGTTTGCACCGCTGGCAGAGGCCTGTTCAAACTCGGCCAGATCCACAGCGTACTGCTGATCCCGCTCCTCGTTTACCTTTTCTGCTTCGCTCTGCATGGTTGCGAGCAGATTCTTACGATAGCTTGTGATTCCCGTGCCGACCAGGGATACCACCACTGCCAGCACAACCATAATCACCGTCCACCGCAGTACGACCTTCATGGGGTCGCGCTTCTGTTTCCGCATGAAATACACACCTGCCTTTTGCAAGGTAATCATCAACAGATCCAACGATCCGGTTTGCACTTTCCCTGCACGGAAAGGAAAACAGGATCAACCGTCTTCTATTGTATGTGATTCGCCGTGAAATTGCAAGCTCCTTCTTTTGGAATCAATATGATTTGCCCTGCAAGCTTAGGCAATGCTTTCTGCGTTCGCTTGCCAATCAACGGATAACAAAAAAGCGACCGAAGTCGCTTTTTTGAAGTTTACCTGCTTCCCTTGTCGTACGGAATACCTTCCGCCTTCGGGGCGTGCACCTTCTTACTGGTCAGGGCAAGCACCACCAGGGAGACAATGTAAGGCAGCATGTTGTAGAACGTGCTGGGCAGGTTCAGGGACTGCAGAAGATCAAAGCCGGTGTACACGTTGCCCAGGCTGCGGAACAGGCCGAACAGCAGTGCCGCTAGGGCAATCTTCATGGGCTTCCACTGGCCGAAGATCATCACAGCCATGGCCAGGAAACCGAAGCCAGCCACGCCATTTTCAAACTTCCATTCGCTGACGCCTGCGGTGATGTACACCAGGCCGCCGATGCCGCCCAGGAAGCCGGAGATCAGCACGCCTGCATAGCGCATCTTGAACACGTTAATGCCCACGGAAGCCGCGGCCTGAGGATGTTCGCCGCAAGCCTGCAGGCGAAGGCCGAACCGGGTCTTGTACAGCACCACGTAGGAAATGAGGAGCAGGACAAAGGCCAGCAGCATGCACCAGTTAAACTCAAAGCCGTTCAGGTCAACCAGGAAAGCCTTCTTGGCCTGCACGTACTGGATGGTCGAGGACACGTCATCAGGGTTTGCAGCGGTGTTGATAGCCTTCACCATCACGGTGGCGGCGGCAGTACCCAGCAGGTTCATAGCCGTACCGACCAAAGTCTGGTCTGCCTTGAAGTTAATCGCGGCAACACCCAACAGCAGGGAGAACAGCATGCCCATGGCCGCGGCGGCCAGCACCGTCAGCAGTACCACCCACACAGCGGCCGTGCCGTCCGGCAGGTACCGCATCACCAGAGCACCGCCCAGGGCACCGAACACCATGATACCTTCCAGGCCGATATTGATCACGCCGGAATGCTCGGAGAAGCATCCGCCAAGTGCCACCAGAAGCAACACAGAAGCAAAGATCAGCATGTACTGAAGCAGCAGGATCATTAAGCTTCGCCTCCCTTCGTCAGCTGGGAACTTCTCTCAATGCGGCGTGCGCGGATGCGCTGTGCGTTCTGCTTGATGAACAGCACGAAGCCGCAACTGTAAATAATCACAGCGGAGATGAAGTCAGAGATCTGGGAGCAGTACACGGTCTTATCCACATAACTGCCGCCAATGGTAATGTGCTGAATGAAGAACGATGCGAAGATGGAACCGATGGGATGCAAGCCGCCCAGGAAGGCCGCGGCGATGCCGTTGAAGCCCATGGCGGGAACGGAGGTCTGCGTGCAGCTCCACTCTTCAAAGCCGGAGAGGTACAGCATACCAGCACCCAGGCCGGCCAAAGCGCCGGCAATGGTCATGGTCAGGATGGTGTTGTACTTTTCCCGCATGCCGCAATACTTGGCCGCGTTCTTGTTCAGACCGGTTGCCTTCAGCTCATAGCCCAGCTTGGTCTTGTTCAGAACCACCCAAACAAGAATGGCAATCACGATAGCAAGCGGAATGGCAATCGTCACATACTTGTTGCCGAAGAGGGTATCAAGCCCCAGCGTCGGCAACAAAGCATTCGGCGCGTTGGCCTTCAGCTTCAGCGTATACGGGCTGGAAGATTCCTTTACATTCGACAGCAAGGTGTTGACGGAGTAAAGGCCAATCCAGTTCAGCATAATGCAGGAGATAACCTCGTTCACATGGCAGTAAGCCTTCAGCATGCCGGAGATCATGCCCCACACGCCGCCGGCAACAGCGGCTCCCAGCAGGCAGATGTACCACGGCAGCTGGCATGCCAGTGCCAGGTACAGGCTTGCGCCGATGCCCACCACGTACTGACCGGCGGCACCGATATTGAACAGACCCACTTTGTAAGCGAACAGGATGGACAGACTGCACATCAGCAGCGGCGCCGTCTTCACCAGCGTGTTGCCGAAGTTCTTGAGCTGCGTTGCGGCGTTGTTGAACTTGAAGAAGTTCTTCATCACCGCCACAATCGCTTCTACAGCGTACATTTTGCCGGTTTCAGGATTCGTACCGGGCTGAATAATCACCAGCACAATGAAGCCTGCCAGCAAGCCAAACAGCACGCAGAGCAAGGAAGCGCCCAGCGTCTGCACAGCAGGTATCTGTAGAAAAGGAGTACGGGCTTTTTTCTGTGTCTTTGCTTCCATGCGCGATCAGATCTCCTTCCTGCTGTCCCGCTTGGCACCGGCCATGTACAGGCCCAACTCTTCGGCGGTGGTCTTCTTGGGATCCAGCTCGCCGACGATTTCGCCTTCGTACATCACCAGGATACGGTCGGAAACATCCAGCACTTCATCCATTTCCAGTGACACCAGCAACACAGCCTTGCCGGCATCGCGCTGGGCAACAATCTGCTTATGGATATATTCGATAGCGCCAACGTCCAGGCCGCGGGTGGGCTGAACGGCGATCAGCAGCTTGGGATCCTTGTCAATCTCGCGGGCAACAATCGCCTTCTGCTGATTGCCGCCGGACATGCTTCGTGTGCTGGTCAGCGGGCCCTGGCTGGAACGGATATCATACTGATCAATCAAGCGCTCCGCATAATTGCGGATATTCTTGCGGCGCAGGAAGCCGTTGTGGGTGAACTCTTCATCCCAGTAGCGCTGAAGAACGATATTATCCTCCAGGGAATAGTCCAGCACCAAGCCGTGCTTGTGGCGATCCTCAGGGATGTGACTCATGCCCATGGTGTTCCGCTTGCGAATCGGCATGTTGGTGATGTCCGTGCCCATGAAGTTAATCTTGCCGGACACCAGCGGTTCAAGACCCGTCAGGCCATAGACGAACTCCGTCTGACCGTTGCCGTCAATGCCGGCAATGCAGACAATTTCGCCGCCGTGCACCTGGAAGGACACATCGCGGACAGCATTATTCTTGTGCACCTTGGAAGCAACGGTCATGTGCTCAACGTCCAGGATCACGTCACCGGGAACAGACTCTTCCTTATGCACATGGAATTCCACGTTGCGACCCACCATCATGGCAGAAAGCTGTTCTTCCGTGGTTTCCTTGGTGTTCACGGTGCCGATGTACTTGCCCTTGCGGAGCACGGTGCAGCGGTCGCTGACGGCCATGATCTCCTTCAGCTTATGAGGGATAAACAGAATGGACTTGCCCTCTGCGGCCAGATTCCGCATGATCTGCATCAGATCATCGATTTCCTGAGGCGTCAGCACGGCGGTAGGCTCGTCAAAGATCAAGATCTCATTGTTGCGGTAGAGCATCTTGAGGATTTCCGTGCGCTGCTGCATGCCCACCGTGATGTCTTCCACGATGGCATCCGGATCAATCTGCAATCCGTACTGTTCCGACAGCTTCAGCACACGCTCCCGAGCTTCCTTCTTTTTCAGGAAGCCCAGCTTGGTCGTAGGCTCAACACCCATAATGATGTTGTCCAGCACGGAGAAGCACTCCACCAGCTTGAAGTGCTGATGCACCATGCCGATGCCCAGTGCGTTCGCATCGTTGGGATCCTTGATGGTTACTTCCTTTCCGTCTTTCTTGATCACGCCTTCTTCCGCCTGATACAGGCCGAAAAGCACGCTCATCAGGGTCGATTTGCCTGCGCCGTTTTCACCGAGCAGTGCATGAATCTCACCCTTGCGGAGCTGCAGCGTGATGTTGTCGTTGGCCACAATGCCCGGGAATCGCTTGGTGATATTGAGCATTTCAATGGCGTACTGGTTCTCCAAGAAGCATACCTCCCAACTGGTTATCCGCCGACGCGGTTGCAGAGATGGCCGTTTTTTACGGCTAAGACCTCAGTGGAGCTGGATCTTTTTTCTGACAAGAGCCCCCGCTTCCGTTGGGGAAACAGGGGCTCTTGTCAAAAGCCCCGAGAGGAAGGCGAACCTTCCTCCCGGAGGATCAACTCAAATTACTTGATGTTGCCGAGATCGTTCACGGTCACAGCAGTCACTGCGGGCATTGCAGTGGTGTCGTTGGACACGGTCAGGGTGCCGTTCACCATAGCAGCCACCATGCTGTTGTAGTCGTCCAGGGTGAAGCCATCGGTCCAAACGGTGGTCTCGGTGGGCAGGCCAACGTAGTTCAGGCTTGCATCATCAGCAGACACCAGACCCAGGGTTTCCACCTTGCCGCCGTAGTTGTCGAAGTTGCCAGCCAGAGTCTCGGTCAGCAGCTTGTTCACGGTAGCGGCCAGGCCCTTCATAGCGCTGGTGATGGTCATGCCCTCACCATAGGTGCCGTCGATCTGAGCAGCCTGGTCAACGTCAACGCCGATGACCTTAGCGCCTTCAACCTTAGCAGCTGCTTCAGCAGCAGAGGTGTAGATGCCGCCGCCGCAAGCGAAGACAACTTCCACACCCAGGGCCTGATACCAGGTGTCCATCACAGCGGTCACGTCAGCGTCGCCGTAGAACTGGTTGCCGTAGCCGTACTCAACGACCACATCGGTCAGACCCAGCTCAGCAGCAGCAGCGTCAGCGCCCTGCAGGAAGCCGTAGCCGTAACGGATCACAGCGGGAACAGCCATGCCGCCCAGGAAGCCCAGGTGACGATAGCCCATCTTCACAGCGGCATAGCCAGCCATGTAGCCGGGCAGCTCTTCCTGATACACAGCGCAGTACACGTTGCTGCTCAGGGTCACGCCGTCGCCCAGATCGCTGGAGCTAACGTCCAGAGCGATGAACTTCACGTCCGGATAGGAATCCTGCACCTCAGCAATGGTGCCGCCGAAAGCGTAGCCGGGCATCACGATGACGTTGTAGCCCTCGTCCACAGCAGATTCAACAGCGGCAACACGCTCAGCGGTAGAGTCGCCGGCGGGCTTGTAATACTTGAAATCAACACCATTGGCATCAGCGAAAGCCTTGCAGGCTTCGTAGGTGGTCTGGTTGAAGGACTGGTCGGTGATGTCACCGTAGTCGGTGATCATAGCGACACGGTAGGTGGTCTCCTCGGCAGTAGCGAAAGATACTGCGCACAGAGCCAAAGAGATGACAAGCAGCAACGAGATGAGCTTCTTCATGTTCTGGTCTCCTCTCTAAATATGAGCATCGATTGCTCTTTGTTCATTATATCAGCCTTTAGCGAATTTGAAAAGGGCTTTCAAGAAAAATTATTCGTTTTTTTCGCTACAATTTGCTTTGTAATCCGAACGTTCGCTTTTGCAGTCGAGATTTTTTTCGTGTTTTCTGCAAATTCAGCCGTTTTCAGCGGGACAATATTCGTAAATGTTTACTTTTCCTCTGTCAATTTGGAGAATCCTTCGCCCAGGGCTTCGTGTGCCTCCGTAATAAACATGAAGGCATTTTCATCTTCCGAGCGGACGATTTCCTTCAGCCGTGGAATCTCCTGGCGGTTCAGAACACACAGCACCACCGGACGTTCCTGCTTGGAATAGCCGCCGCGGGCACGCAGCTGGGTTACACCGCGATCCATATCGTGAATCACGCGATCGGAAACCCTCTCCCACGCGTCGGTCATAATGAAGCATGCCTTGTTGGACGTCAGGCCGGCCAGCACCACGTCAATGACCTTGCCGGATACGTAGATGCTGATCAGCGCATACAGGCCCTCCCCCGTGCCGATGGTAATGCATGCCGCCACCACCACGCAGAAGTCCATGAGGAACACCAACATGCCCACGCTCAGGAATGCAACGCGGCGATGCACAATGCTGGCGATCATGTCGGTTCCGCCCGTTGTGGCGCCGCCGCGCATGATGAAGCCGATACCAATGCCCAGCATGATGCCGCCGAAGAGGCACCCCAGCAACGGATCATTGGTCAGCGGCTGAAACTGCAGCAAGTCAATGGCGAAGGAAAACAGCGCCGTTGCCGCCAGCGAGCGGAAGAAGAAAACATGCCCCATGGTGCTGAATCCAACGAGAAACAGCGGAATGTTCATGACCAAGCTCACCATACCAACGGGCCATTTGAACAGATAATTCAGGATGGTTGCAACGCCCGTCAAGCCGCCGGGTGCAATGTTATTAGGCGTGAGGAACAGCGGATAAGCCGCGCCGCCGATGAGACATCCCAGAAGAATCTGACCATAGGCAAGAAGCCTCTCACCGCGGCGGCCTTTCAAGTTGAGTTTTTCCATCAAATTCATCGTTCCGTATCCTCCAGATGAAGATTACAGATTCTATCTTGTCACATTCCGCAAAACATGTCAACCCCTTTGCCAGGGCAGAAAATTTGATTTGGCTGAACGTGAAAAAGGACTTACCGCATTTTTCTGCGATAAGTCCTTTGTGGAACATTGCATTAGTCCAGGAACTCTTCCTTGATCTTCACGCCGAAGTCATGTGCGATAGCGCGCAGGCCGTCATCTTCAATGGTCTGACGAATGCCCTGACCGCAGCTCATGGCGAGCACATAGATCTGGGCGGCCTTCTCGATGGTGTGCATCAGGCCGAAAGTGGTGTCAAAGTCAGGACCGGAAACAAACAGGCCATGATGTGCCCACACAGCGGCATCATATTCCTTCATCTTTTCGCAGGTTGCCATAGCAATTTCTGCGCCGCCGGGAACCATCCACGGCACCACGCCAACGCCGCCGGGGAAGACCACGGGGCACTCGGTTGCGCTCTTCCACAGGACGCGGCTGAAGTCACGATCCGTCAGAGGAAGCACATAGGTCAGTGCAATCACATTGGGGGTATGCGCATGATAAATCACGCGGCAGGCGCCATTGGTAGCGGCGCAGCGCACGGAGTGATTCATGAAGTGCGTCGGGAACTCGCTGGTGGGACGGCCGCCGTTCACCAGGCCCCAAACGATGCGCCAGCTGTCGCCGCGCTCGTTGATTTCCACCACGCAGAGGCTGTCTTCAGGATCAATATCCACATTGCGGAAATACTTGCCGCTGCCCGTGGAGATGAAATACTCGCCGGCCAGGTTGGCACCCGTCACGCCCATGGAAACCCACTCGCCGGGCTTCTCATTGAAGAAGCCGCGCATAGAATCCACTTCGCTCTTGGTGAGACGATAGGTCAGGTTGCCGCCGTTGCGCTCGTGCCAGCCCTGATCCCAGCCGTCGCGGCACATACGGATATAGCGCTTCATAATGGGCAGATCGGTCATAGCCATAATGTTTCCTCCTCAAAATCGCACAAATTGCATGCTGTAAAGCCGAGGGCTTACACGCGCTTCAGCTGTACATCCTTTTCATACTGGGTAATCTTCTCGAACCACTCGCCGTCTGCAGGCACGCCGCAACGGTGGCAGTACTCGTTCCAAACCTCGCCGAAGGGCATGGTCTTCAGTTCTTCCTGTCGAACCATCATTTCGGTGAAGCGGCCCGTATCCTGCAGATTCTTCAGCTCGTCATTGGGGGTCAGCAGAGCCATCAGGAGAGCCTTCTGCACATTGCGGAAGCCGGTGACCCAAGCGCTGACGCGGTTGATGGACGCGTCGAAATAGTCCAGTGCCATGTGCACACGGCCATCCAGACCGCCGCAACGGACAATTTCCTTAGCGATTTCCTTGGTCTCGTCATCCAGCAGAACCACATGGTCGCTGTCCCAGCGCACAGGGCGGGTGATGTGCAGGGCCAGTTCCGGGAAGAAGGTCAGCAGGGCAGGAATCTTATCGCTGACCACTTCAGTGGGATGATAATGGCCGTTATCCATCAGCGGAATGCACTTGTCAGGATTGGCGGCGGCGTAGCTCAGGGCATACTCTGCGCTGCCCACGGTGTAGGCTTCCACGCCGATGCCGAAAACCTTGGACTCCACGCAGGGCTTGACCTTATTGAAGTCAAAGGGCTCGGACAGGATCTCATCCATGCTTTCCTTATAGCGCATACGGGGACCCATGCGGTCAGCAGGGATATCCTTGAAGCCGTCGCCCGTCCAGATGTTCATAATGCAGGGCTGACCCAGCTCTTCTGCCAGATAGCTGCTGATGCGGATGCTGGCCTTGCCGTGCTCAATCCAGAAGCGGCGGGTCTTCTCGTTGGGAGAAGCCAGGGTCAGCGGATCGCACATAGGATGGGAGAAGAAGGTGGGGTTAAAGTCGCAGCCCAGGCCGCGCTCCTTGCAGAAGTCTACCCACTTCTTGAAGTGCTTGGGCTCCAGCTTATCACGATCCACCCAGCCGCCGTTTTCTTCATCGAAGATGGCATAGGAGGCGTGCAGGTTCATCTTCTTGGTGCCTGGTGTCAGGGAAAGCACCATGTCGATATCGGCCATGAGTTCTTCCGGGGTGCGGGCACGGCCGGGATAATTGCCGGTGGTCTGAATGCCGCCGGTCAGAGGCTTCTCAGGGTCGGTATCAAAGCCGCGCACGTCGTCGCCCTGCCAGCAATGCAGGCTCACAGGGGCCTTGCGGAGCTTTTCCATAGCGGCTTCCACGTCTACGCCGATAGCGGCATAGCGTTCCTTGGCATAATCAAACTGGCTCATTGGATTCATCCTTTCTATCAATACAGATTTCCAGATTTCACTTCCGAGGCTCGTAAACATCAATGGGGAACGAATCGGGCAGAAGCTTGCGGAAAGCTTCCAGCGAATCCAATTCGCCGGAGGCAATCATCTGTGCCGCCAGATTGCCCAATGCCGTGCCTTCCGTAGGACCGGCAAGCACCGGCAGACCCGTCATGTCCGCCGTCAGCTGATCCAGAGTGCGG
>CAVBFK010000346.1:0-3281 GCA_963594395.1 Lachnospiraceae bacterium | reverse complement strand
GTACTCCACCAACCCGGACTATGCCTATCAGCAGACGATTTATTACGGCGTAGGCTTAGGCGCCATGGTGGTGTGCATCTACCTGGTGCGTATCATTCGTAACTGGCACATCCCCGTACTGCTGATGATTCCTGTGTCGCTGGCCATGCTGGCGTTGCCGTTGATCATCGGTAAGGAGACCAACGGTGCCAAGAACTGGTTCTACATCGGCAGCCTTTCCGTACAGCCCAGCGAAATCGTGAAGCTGAGCCTGCTGGTCATTATCAGCTTCTACATGAGCAGGCATAAGATGATTCCGTGGCTTTTCTTTGCGGTGTGCTGTCTGGGCTTGCTGATGCTGCAAAAGGACCTGGGCACTGCCCTGATGTATTATGGCACAACGCTGATGCTTTTCTATGCCTCCTCCGGCAATGTGGCGTTGACGGGCGTCGGCCTTGCAGGCGGCGCAGGTGCGGCGGTTATGGGCTATCAAATGTTTGCCCACGTGAAGAAGCGGGTGGCCATCTGGCTGAACCCGTGGAGCGATTATGAAAACGCGGGCTACCAGATTGTACAGGGCTTGATGGCCTTGGCCAGCGGCGGCGCCTTCGGATGCGGCCTGGGCTTGGGATCACCGACAACGATCCCTGTCTACCACACGGACTTTATTTTCGCGGTGATTTGCGAGCAGTTCGGCCTGATCTTCGGCTTGTGCGTGCTGGCCATGTATGTGGCGCTGATCTGGCGCGGTGCAACCATTGCCATGGCGGCGCGGCACAGCTTCCACGGCTTGCTGGCCATGGGATGCACGGTGCTGATTGCCTTGCAGACCTTCACCATTATCGGTGGCGTGATCAAGCTGATTCCTCTGACGGGCGTGACCATGCCCTTCGTGAGCTATGGCGGCACGTCCCTTGTATCCAGCATGTGCCTGATTGGTCTGCTGCAGGGCGTCGCCAGCCTGAATGATGACGATTTGGATGAAGACACCGATCTGGCCATGATGGGGGACACGGAGGACGAAGCATGAAACAGCAACGACATCGTTTCAAAATTCTTGCGCTGTTCCTCTTCGGCATGTTTCTGGTGCTGGCGGTATACGGCGGTTACAGTGTGCTGACCTACGGCAATCGCTGGTTCTCTTCCCGCTGGAATCCGCGGGTGCGAAATCAAAAAGAATCGGTCATCGCAGGCGACATCCTGGATGTAAACGGCGTGACCCTGGCAACCACGGAGGACGGCGAGCGGGTCTACCAGGAAGATGAAAGCATCCGCCGAGCCGTCGTGCATCTGGTGGGGGACGATCAGGGACAGGTCTCCAACGGTGTAGAAACCTTTCAGACCAGCTACCTGTATGGCTTCCAGACGTCTCTCCCGGAGATGATTGCTTCCCTTTTCAAGGGTGAAACCCGCCGGGGCGATAACGTGACATTGACGGTAGACAGCAAGCTCTGCGCCGCCATTGTGGAGTCCTTCAACAGCTATGAGAAAACCGCCGGAAAATACGGAGCGGCGGTGGTAATGAACTACAAGACCGGCGCAGTGCTGGCCATGACGAGCTTGCCGAACTTTGACCCGCAGAACATTACGGACGAGACATTGAACGATGCCGGTCAGCCCTTTTGGAACCGTGCAACCCAGTCGGTGTACGCGCCGGGCAGCTCCTTCAAGGTGATTACCACCGAGGCGGCACTGACCAATATTGACAACATTCTGACGACGGATATCCAGTGCACAGGCGGCCTGGATGTGGACGGCCACGCCATTCGTGACTGGGGCAATGCGGTGCACGGCAATCTGACCTTGAAGCAGGCATTTGCCAAGTCCTGCAACAACGCGTTTGCCCTGATGGCACTGGACATGGGGGACGAAAAACTGCGGAAGACGGCGGAAAATTTCGGCTTCAACGATAACTTCCTCTTCCGCGATTTGGTGGTGGAAAACAGCACATATCCCACCACAAACCGCACCAATTTTGAGATTGCCTGGTCCGGCGCGGGCCAGTCGGCCATTGTGGCATCACCCATGCATATGTGCATGGTAGCGGCCTCCATTGCCAATGGCGGCGTCATGATGGAACCGCGTCTGCTGCAGTCTGTGGACAGCTACAGCGGCGTGAACCGCATGAAATTCTCCTCTAACGTGTACCGCACGGCGCTGAGTGCAGAGGATGCGGACATGATCAAAGGCTTCATGCGCTCCGTGGTGACCTCCGGTACGGGCAGCCGCGCCGCCGTGGAGGGGCTGACTATCTGCGGCAAAACGGGCTCCGCAGAATCTTCCCTGGATGGCGAAAGCGTGACCCACGGCTGGTTCATCGGCTTTATTGACAGCGATGAAATGCCCTATGCCGTGGCAGTGCTGGTGGAATCCGTGAACGACGGTGACGGCGGCGGAAGCACGGCGGCACCCATTGCAGGGGACATCTTCCGCTACATCAAGAACATGAACACAACGAGCACCGCCACTGCAACGGATCTGCAGTAAGCGTCAAAAAGGCAACAGGGGAGGCAGAGCACGATGAAAGCATGTTGGATTCTTCTGGCGGCCGTGGTGGCACTGGGACTTTGTCTGCCCATGTTCATGCACGCAAAAGAGACCCATCGCACCACGCAAAGCCTGTGGTGGAAGAGCCTGGGCACAACCTGCGGTCTGATCCTGGCCGTTGCCGGTGCCATGATGCAGGGCGGCAACCGCTGGCTTGCCGTGGCGGCGCTGGCACTGTGCGTGGCGGCTGATGCATTACTGGAAATAAAATTCTACATGGGCATGGGACTGTTCCTTGGCGGGCACCTGTGCTACATTGCCTGGTTCCTTTGCCGGCAGGAGCTTGGCATGGTGCAGATGATTGCTTTTCTGGTGCTGGCGGTGATCGGCATTCTGCTGATTGCCCACCTGCGCCCGATGCTGAAAGGACGCATGATCCCATATTCTGTGTATGCCGGGGTGCTGATATCCATGTGCGCCTGCGGCATTGGTTGCGTAACCGGCGGAACGGCGGGCATTCTCACGGCCGTTGGTGCCGTACTGTTCTTAATCAGCGATGTGATGGTTTGCTGGGAAACCCTGCAAAGCGTTTCACGGGCATTTGACTGGTCCGCCATGGCCGTGTACTACGCGGCACAGCTGTGCCTGGGCGCGGCGGGAATGTTGCTGTAATGAACTATTGATGGAATAGGAAAAGCCATCCGTCTCCGGATACCCAATGGGTTCGAAGACGGGTGGCTTTCACATTTAACACTTATTTCTTGAGCAAACGGAGCTTACTTTCGGCCTCCTCCATCAGCACCCCCTTCTCATTC
>CAVBFK010000345.1:0-3084 GCA_963594395.1 Lachnospiraceae bacterium | reverse complement strand
CTCTTCGGTGCAGGCAATGCCCAGGCGATGGAAGCCCGTGTCCGCCTTCAAGTGCACATTGATACCTGTGCAGGCCTCCGCACAAGCCTTTTCGATGGTGAGCAAGTCTTCTGCGGAGGCGGCGGTCAGGGTCAGATTGGCCTGAATGGCATCCGCCAAGCCTTCTGCTTCCGTAAGACCCATGACCAGAATCTCACCGTGGATTTCATTTTGGCGCAGCTGCAATCCTTCCCGCAGGCAACTGACCGCAAAGCTCTCGCATCCTTCTTCCTGCAAGGCTTGCGCCACGCGAGGTGCGCCGTGGCCATAGGCGTTGGCTTTCAGCACGCAAGTCACGGTGCTGTCGGTCAGCGTTTTGGCCGTGCGATAGTTCGCAATCAGCTTATCCAGATCAATTTCAATCCATGTTCTGTGCAGAAATGGTTCTGTCATTGTTTCAGCAGCTCCCGTATCATTTTGATCGGCAGATTTTTATTCGTCCGCATCCCCGAAATTTTCCCACATCAGGGTAAACATTTTGCGGGAGATGGCGCAGACGCGGTTATTCATGCCGCTTTTGCATCCGTTGGTGATCATTACGAACACAAAGCGGCTTTCCGGCTCATAATACACATTGGCAACGATGGCATCACTAATGCCCTGATGGCCGTAGACCATTGTTCCGTCAATCAAGGTGTCATTGCGGTTGATGCACAGCCCGTAAGGTGATTCTGCCGTAATGCCGCCTTTGCCCTGCTGGTCAGCCATCATTTCCGCTACGGTTTCTTCCTGCAGAATCCGCACGCCGTCCACCGTGCCGCCGTCGCACAGCATCATGCCGATGCGAATAAGATCCTCACCGGTGCTCCACAGGCTTCCCACCGTGATGTTATAGTGGGTGGTCGGATCAACACTTGCATCCCATGCTTCGTCAATCAGCTTCTGGGCACCCTGCTTCAGGTTGCGGTTGTCGCCGTAGATATTGGTGATGCTGTCTGCATCCTGAATCAGGGACGGATGATAGGCCGCATCCATCTGAAGGGGCTGGAAGAGGCTCTCCGTTACCGCATCGTTAACGTTCTTCCCGGTGACACTCTCAATGATGGAGCCCATGACACCGGCACCGAGGTTCGAGTAGCAGTAGGTACTGCCGGGAACGGTCTTTTGATAATGGCCGGAAGACTTAGTACCCAGCAGACGTTCCAGCGTCTTTCCCCGTTCGCCGCTCTTGTTGCCGATGGAAGAAGTATGGGTCATCAGCATCCGCAAGGTAATGGCAGTATCTTCACTGGATGGATTCCGCAGGGAAAAGCCCAGATAATCAGATACATCTGCATCCAGATCCAGTGTTCCCTGCTCCACCAACTGCATCACTGCAATGGCGCTAACCATTTTGGTCACCGATGCCACGCGAAAATGTGTGTCATCATCCACGGCAATTTGATGCTTCTTGTTCATCCAGCCGTAATTGAGGCGATAAACAATCTCGCCGTCTTTGGCCACAAGCACCGTGCCGCCGGTGGTTTTATAATTGTTGAAGATTTTTTCTGCCTGCTCGTTAATGTCGCTTTCCGTATCCGCCGCGGCGGTTCCGCAAAACAGCACAGTCACGAGAAGAAGGGCAACGAGCCGCTTGATTTTCCCCATGGTTGCTCCTTTCGTGGCCATGCCACAGGGTTAGCCCTTCTTCGACTCTGCCTTGGCCACGAACTTTTCTGCCTTCACGCTGACACGCTCATGCTTTGCCGTGCCGATTACGCCGCAAGCATCATAGGCCGTGATTTCAAAAGAATAGCCGCGACCTTCCTGCTTCACCAGGGTTGCTTCTGCCCAAACTTCCATGCCAACGGGCGTTGCGGCCACGTGATCCACGTCCATCTTGGTGCCCACCGTGGTGATGCCCTCATCCAAAGAGCCCGCCAGTGCTTCGCAAGCGGCATGCTCCATCAAGGCCACCAAAGCAGGGGTTGCCAGCACAGGCAGAGAGCCGCTGCCCATAGTCTTTGCCGTAATATCGTCCGTTACCGTGGTCTTCCAAGTGCCCTTAACATTTTCCATAGGTCTCAACATCCTTTACACACAATGTGGCGGTGATCCTTTTTTCAGAGACCACCGCCACGATTATAGCACACTTTGCTATGAAATGCTTGTTTTTCTCATGCGCCTACAGAGAAGGAAAATCAATGTCTTCCCGAGAGAGGATCTTACGCCTCCCCTACCCGGCGCATCAATTCTGCTTCGTCAATGACTTCAATGCCCAAAGCTGTTGCCTTGTCCAGCTTACTGCCGGCGGCTTCGCCAGCCACCACAAAGGCCGTTTTCTTGCTGACCGAAGAGGACGCTGTACCGCCATGACGGCGAATCAGCTCTTCTGCATCCTTGCGGGACAGATTCGGCAGGGTGCCCGTTACCACCACGGTTTTGCCGGTCAGCACGCCTTCTGCCTTGCTCTGCATCTCCCGTGGCTTCACGCCTGCCTTCAGCAGACGGGCAATCATGGTGCGGTTTTCCTCAAAGGAGAAGAATTCCAGCACGCTCTGTGCCACAATGTCGCCCACATCAGGAATAGCCGTCAGCTGTTCCAGGGTTGCATCCTGCACCTTTTCCAGCGTACCGAAAGCCGTAGCAATGTCCCGGGCGGTTTTTCTGCCCACATTGGGAATGCCGACTGCAAAGAGGAACGCATCCAGGGCACAGTCCTTGCTCTTTTCCAGCGCCTTCAGCAGGTTATCGGCCTTCTTGTCCTTGAAGCCATCCAAGGACAGCACATCTTCACGGGTCAGATGATACAGATCCGCAGGATCCCGCACGCCCTTCTGGTCGTAAAGCTGTTCCGCCGTTTTCTCCGAGAAGCCGTCAATGTCCATGGCATCTCTTCCGGCAAAGTGATCCAGCCGCGCCACGGCTTGCGGGCGGCAGCTGACACGGTTCATGCAGAACAGGTGCGCGCCACGCTCCGTCAATGCGCCGCCGCAGGCAGGGCAATGGGTCGGCTTCTCGATGGGCGTTTCACCCTCTTCTGCCTCGCCCACACGACCCATAATTTCAGGAATCACGTCATTGGAGCGGCGAATCCACACCGGGGCATTAATGGCCACCCGCTTG
>CAVBFK010000344.1:0-7519 GCA_963594395.1 Lachnospiraceae bacterium | reverse complement strand
CTACCATTCAATGGAGCAAAAAGCAAGCAAAAAGGAGATTTTCGGCAGATGGATGAGGCAAAAGGCTTTGCGTGTGCGCCAAAGTGCACAAAACATTTTTAACATGAAATGACAATAAAAATACGCAATATTTTACATTGCTTCTATTGACACCTGTGGATTCATGATGTACACTGGTCGCGTTTGATGAAGCTAATAGAGAGCATTGCAATGAGATGGCGTCATGAACAGCTTGTGCTGTGAATGAAATAGAATCCAGAAAGGGGGAAACAAAGATGTTTCCACGGTGTAGAGATACTGATGAAATAAGAAATGTCCTTCCAAAACAATGCTGGCCGCACACATCGCTGACGCGATGCCGTTTTGCAAGGACAAAATAATTATGACACAATTTTGAGGGGAAAACAATAGTTTTGAATGGAGGAATTGCAAATGAAGAAGATGATTGCAGTAGTTTTGGCTGCTGTTCTGTCTCTTTTCAGCATTAACGCATTGGCATACGGCAAGATTTTGACATCGAATGGATACTACGTTCAGGATAGCTGCAGCTTTACGCGGCGGGATGCTATCTGCTACTGCTCTGCAGCTGCATCTGTGTGGCATAGCAAAACAGGTGCTTATAAGAAGCACTACTCAACGGCTACGATTAACAAGGAAAGCCGCAATGGCACTACCATTGCAACCTCAGGAAGACAATGGTGCAGCAGTACAACAAAGACTTCATATGCTGAATGCCAAGCAGCCAACGCTGCCATTTATGGTGGCTATGGCTGGTGGGGCGGTGTCTACTAATCTGAAATAGTACTTAGCTGCCTCGAATGGCAAGACACTACCGAGGCAGCTAAGCACTTTCTGATTTGTGCACAAATTACTCCAGAAAAAAGAAAGCAAAAGAGGAATCAGATGCATGAATGGCAACAAAAAACGATGGTTGAAGTACTGTAGTCTTGCATTGTCGTGCGTGGCTTGTGCACTGCTGGCTTTTATTTTCTTTACAACTCAGTGGAACGTGGAAACACTAGGCTTTGAAGGATTACCGCAAAACGTAAAAACCTATTGGGTGATGGACAACCTATCAGCAGATAACGAGCAGTATTTTTTCTCCGATGAATATCCGATGGGTAACGTTATTTCGTATATCGATGAAATGGAGAATGATCAATCATTTGATTATTGCATATATGGTGAGCAGTATATCTATAAACAAAATGAAGATGAAGAACCCTTGCTATCTTATGAGATAAACGAAACAGCAAGCAGACTTTTTACACCTGTGATTGCAGATGGCGAATATTTTTCATCAGAAGATTATCAGTACGATGCCAGCAAACCGATTCCTGTCGTTGTTGGATATAAGCTGGCAACAGATTATCCTGTAGGAACTACGTTCACGGCAACTTTTATGTACACGGAAGTGCAATTCTATGTAAAAGGTGTTCTAGAGGAAGGAACATCATTACCATTCCATGATGAACGCGCTGTAGAGGATGAACATATTCTGATTCCTGCAATTCACTTTGAAGAAGCAGATATAACCGAAGAAAATTGCTTCCTGGCAAAAGCCTTGTATCTGCAATACCTAACTGGATTTATGATGACATCGAATGAGGAATCATTTGAAAGCGTGCTTGCAAGGATAGATTCTTGCTATAGCTCGCTCAACTTGTCATTGCCGAAATTCGCCAGGATTGATTCCTTCGTACTCCTTATGTTACGGATGAAGCGGAACACATTGCTGATTGTGCTTCTGTCAGCAGTAGCAGTTGCTTTGAGGCTTTTCTTTGTTATGGCAGATGGTAAAACTGAACATCACACCTTCAAAAAGATGATGAAGTGCTGTGTCGTTGTTTTTGCGGATTGCTTCATATGGTGGTGCATTAAGAACTGGCAAATAACACCGTCTTTTGCAAGCGTAAATGCATGGATTTTTTTCATCATTGATGGTATCCTTTCCATTGGTATGACGCTATTTAGCAGTCAACTTAGGAGGCCATCATGAAAAAAGGAATGCGCATTGCGCTCATCATCTTCGCCCTTGTTGTGTGCGTTGTGCTCTACACTTGCTGGGACAACCAAAGAATCGTTGTGCAGACGCAGGAAGTCTTCATTGATTCACTGCCGGATGCCTTTGACGGGTATACCATCCTGCAGATCAGCGATTTGCACGGCAAGTATTTCGGCGAAAAGCAGGAGAAACTGCTTTCGACCATTGCATCTGTGCCTCATGATATCATTCTGTTTACCGGTGACATGAACCTTGGCACGGAAAGCGATGCGGCATCCTCTCAGGCAATTTTTGATCTCCTTGA
Organism: Lachnospiraceae bacterium; assembly: GCA_963594395.1. GTDB lineage: Bacteria > Bacillota > Clostridia > Christensenellales > Aristaeellaceae > CAKUFA01. Next base: position 5,210 of record CAVBFK010000344.1, on the reverse strand, counting down.
TGGCCTGCAAGGGGAGCGGATGCTGTGGGTGGACGGCAACTGTGGCCCATACACGGTGGAAAACTTCATTTGGCCGACGGGAAGACTCACTGAAATCGGAGAAACGGTGACATCGGAGGGCGTTGAAATCCTGACAGAGCCGATTGAAATCGAAAAGGACGGGGCGTCCATTTACTTTACAGGCAAGCTGGCATGGAGCCACTTGAAGGACGATTATGAGTGCCTTGACCTGTCCAATAAAGATGCAGACTTGCGGGAGGCTATCGAAGCCTATCACGCGAAGCAAGTGTCCTGGTATGAAAAGCTGAATCACGAAGAATTGACACTGATTGCCGTGGATCACTACCCGGAGCAGAGCTATCTGGCGGATGAAACCTGGGAGTACGAGCAACATTTGCCCTATGATTTGATGATCTGCGGCCATAACCACGGCGGCCAAATCTGCCTGCCGTTCATCGGCGCGGTGTATATCCCGACCGTGTCTTCCTCCAGAGGCGGTTACTTCCCCAACCAGCAGGACGTGCGCGGTTTGCAGACCATTGCGCAGACACAGCAGTATATTTCCGCGGGCTTGGGCGCATCGGGAAATGCACTCGTTCGCTTCCGTTTCCTGTGCCCGCCGGAAATCAATCAAATCACTCTCCGTAAAAAGTGATACGCTCCCGCAGCTTTCGATAGAATTCTGCCTTGCAATCCTTCATGAAAAGATGTATGCTGATCTCATTGATCGTGAGAAAGGGAGTATCGTTCATGAAGGATATTTTGTGTTATGGCGATTCCAACACCTGGGGATTTATGCCCAACTGCGGCAAACGGTACGATGCGCAGACCCGCTGGACAGGCGTGCTTCAGCAGGAGCTCGGATCGGAATGGCACGTGCATGAGGATGGTCTCAATGCTCGCAACAGCGTTTTTGATGCGCCGTACAAGCCTTTCCTGAATGGCCTGACCACCCTGCCGTCTTCGCTGATCAGCCAGAAGCCGCTGGATGTGCTGGTGATTTCTTTGGGAACCAACGACCTGAAAAAACACACTGCCATGCAGTCTGCCATGGGTGTGGCACAGCTGGTACGGGAAACGTTGATCCTCAGCGCCGATGCACCCATTGGCTATGACATTTTCAAGGACAAGCGGCGGATCATTGTTGTTTCGCCCATTCAGGTGTGGGAAGGGATTGGCACCCTGGATACCGACAGCGATCTTGTCCATGCCCATGAGGAATCGACCAAGTTCCCGCAGGCTTTCCGCAAGGCGTTGGCAGATTTCCCGGTGACGCTGATCGACGCTCAGCAGTTTGCCCAGCCGTCCCACAAGGATGGCGTACACATGGAGCCGGAAGGCCATCATGCTTTGGGCATGGCAGTGGCAGAGGCAGTTCGTGCCATCATGGCAGAGGCGTAAGAAAAGGAGAAAAAGTTGATGCGAGTTCCTCGTATTCTGGTTGTAGGCAGTATTTCTATGGATTTAACGGCGGTGACGGGGGCCTTCCCGGCATCGGGCGAAACGGTGCTGGGCAAGGGCTTCTCCAGCGCCCCGGGCGGCAAGGGATCGAACCAGGCGGTGCAGGCGGCACGACTGGGGGCAGAGGTGACCATGATCGGCAAGGTGGGAAAGGACGCCTTTGCGGAGCAGGTACTGGCATCGACCCGGGCGGCCGGCGTCAAGGTGGAGCATTTCCTGCACGATGAAAACGGCGCGCCTACCGGCGTGGCCATGATTCTGCTGGAAGAGGATGAGCAGGGCAACCGCAAGAACCGCATTATTGTGCTTTCAGGTTCGAACATGACCATGACGGTGGACGAAATTGCTTTCCTCAAGGAAGACATTGCCCAATACGATATGGTGATGCTTCAGTTTGAAATCCCCATGGCAGTGAATGCAGCCGTGGCACAGTGGGCAAAGGCCAAGGGCGTGCCTGTGATGGTGAATCCTGCCCCGGCGGCACCCATTCCGGATGATTTGCTGGCCTGCACCACCTATCTTTCTCCCAATGAGCATGAGGCGGCGGCACTGTCCGGCGTGCCGATTCGCGTGGAAAACGGGTTAAATCTGGAAGATGTGAAACATGCCGCTGATGTACTTCGTCAAAAAGGCGTGGAAAATGTGCTGATTACCCTTGGGGAAAACGGCGCGGCATTGACCGATGACAGCGGCCTCCACCACATGCCCAGCGTGCCCAAGGTTGCCGTGGCAGACCCGACCGCCGCCGGTGACAGCTTTGTGGCGGCGTTCTGCGTGGGACTGCGTGCTGGACTTACGAAGCGCCAAGCCATGGACTTTGCCAGAAACACGGCGGCCATTACCGTATCCCGGGTGGGTGCACAGCCGAGCTTGCCGGCCTTGGCAGAAGTGATGACGGCTATGAAGCAACACGGGGAAAAGAACTTCCCCACAGAAGTGTTTGCGGATTGTGGAAAACTGTAATGAAAAACGGGTGTGGGAGAATGATGTTCTCTCACACCCGTTTGTGTATGGTTCTTTGGCTGATTCCTTTATTCGGCACATGAATGTTCTTTCTTCCCTAATTTCAGAAAGCAGACCATTGCCAACACAATCAGCGGCAGCATGGTCAACAATCCGGTGGGGTTAGGCCCCAGAAGGCCGCTGCTCAAATCGTTACTGAAATAGACCGGCAGTTCACCGATGACATTGACGACGCCGTGCACAATGGCGGCATACATGCAGTTCCCGGTTCTGATTGTGACATAGGAGAGAATGATCCCCAAGACCATGCAGGTGATCATCATCATTCCCATGTTCGACCAAGGCGCACCGGGATTATCAAGGCTGTAGTTAAAGCCGAAGTAAATGAGCGGCAGATGCGCCAGCCCCCACTCGATGCCGTTAAGCAGTACCGCTTTCTTTTCGCCGTACTGCTCAACCTGAAAGCCGAGCAGATAGCCGCGCCAGCCGATTTCCTCTCCCAACTCCAGAAGCTGAATGGGAATCATGACCGCCGAAACCGCCACACAGGCAAGCAGAATGAGTATCGGAGAATGAACTGCAATCTCGGTTTCCGTCCCAAGCCGCAGTCCGATCTTGAAAACTCCGCTGTACTGCTCAGGAAAGATGAGATAATAGATCACCGCACCGACAGCAATCAAGAGACCCGGCAGAAAGGCTGAAAGAAGCCAGCACTTCATGTCCTTCCAGACGCGCAGGGAAAGATGATATTTCGCCCGTTCGCCTGTCATCCGCCTTGTGATCACGGCGGCGATCACCGGAATAAAGGTGAAGCCGATGCCTAAAATTTGATAGAACTTTCCCGAACCCGTGATGCCTTCAAGTATGCCCAGCAGATAGCAAACGCCAAGCACAAGGGCAAGATAAACAACGACCGCTTTGTTTGTCTTCTTCATAGTTTACTCCGTTTCATTGCCTGCGGCCAGGAAGCAACCGTCCTCATGGGCGTTAATGATGCCGACTGCCTGCAGATAAGCGTACATAACGGTTGTTCCAACGAATTTCATGCCGCGCTTTTTCAAATCCTTGGATAGCGCATCGGACAGCGGCGAACTTGTCCGCGTGTTTTCGTAAACGATTTTGCCGTCTGTAAAGTGCCATAGATAGGTGGAAAAGCTGCCGTATTCCTGCTGTACGGCACGGAATACCTGTGCGTTTGTAACGGCGGAGTGAATTTTCAGCCGATTGCGAATAATGCCGGGATTGCTGGCTAGTTCCTCAAGTTTTCCCGCATCATAGGCGCAGACTTTTTCCAAATCGAAACCGTCAAATGCTTCTCGAAAGGCGTCCCGCTTATTCAGCACACACTCCCACGAAAGCCCCGCTTGAAAGCACTCAAGAATCAGCATCTCAAAGAGCTTGCGGTCATCGTGCACAGGGATGCCCCATTCGTCGTCATGATAGCGGATATACCGCTCGTTTTTCGGGTTCGCCCATCGGCATCTTACCTTTCCGTCTGCCCATTCCATCGGAACTTCTTCCTTCTCCTGAAAAAATCATTTTCAAGGTCAACACTGTGGGGTTTTCAAAGCGAACCATAACATGTTTTACGATGCTTGTCAATACAGCCTGTTATCACCGATTTGCAATGATTTGCATGAACCAACAGAAGGACCATGCATGCACGCAGAACCTGCATCGTGTTTTCATTTGTTTACCTATGGACACCATACGTTCAGTATTTCCGGAAACCTCGCATTTTCAAGGATTAGATGGCGAAAATGGGCAACCGCTCTTGAAAGCAAAAACTGAACAAAGAAAAAATGTTTAGCTTGACGCTGAACAGATTTACTTGTATAATATAAACAACGCAAAAGCGGGAAAAAGGAATGATGTGTATGGCAAAACCCCGGGTCAGAGAGATTGCTGCCATTGCCAATGTGTCCCCAGCAACGGTCAGCAATGCGCTGAATGGCAAGAGCGGCGTCAGCAAAGCGGTGGCAGATCGTGTACTGGCAATCGCACGGGAAATGGGTTACCAGTGCCCGCCGCAGGAGGATACGCGGCAGAATTATGTTCGCCTGGTGGTGTACCGCTCCAACGGAAGTGTGCTGATGGATACGGTGTTCTTTGCTGAGCTGATTGAAAGCGTGCAGGAAGAATGCAAGCATGCAGGCATGGAACTGATGATCACCCACCTAAATGCCTACCGCGGAGGAGATACCAAGCAGCACGTGCAGGAAATCTGCCGCGAAGATTGCCGAGGAATTCTTCTCCTGGGCACGGAAATGCAGGAAGAAGAACTGGCGGCCTTTGCAGATTGCCGTTCGCCCCTGGTCGTGCTGGACAATGCCTGCGCCTTTGCTCCGTTTCATTCGGTGGCGATTGATAACCGGGGCGCCGCTTATCAGGCAATGAAAATCCTGTACGATCACGGCCATCGGCGGATTGATCACATTACCAGCAGTTTCGCCTTCAGCAACATTGAAGAGCGGACGGAAGGCTACTACGGCGCCCTGCGGAGGTTCGGCCTTTCCACCCATGACGGCAAGCTGTGGAAGGTGACACCTTCCATTGACGGTGCCTATCAGGATATGAAGGCACTGCTGAGCAAGAACAAGGATTCCCTGCCGACGGCCTTCTTTGTGGCCAACGATTTGATGGCCATCGGCTGCATGCGCGCACTGACCGAAGCCGGTTATCGCGTTCCGGAGGATATCTCTATTGTGGGCATGGATGACACTTCGGTGTGCCTTGCCTGCACGCCGCAATTGACCACCATTCACGTGTACCGCCGCCTGATGGCC
>CAVBFK010000343.1:0-9471 GCA_963594395.1 Lachnospiraceae bacterium | reverse complement strand
CGAAGGCGTGCTGAGCCTGGTGGATGGCTATGAAGTGGATCAGCGTGAGCTGACCGGCGCAACCGACTCCATCACTGCTATGTTTGGTGCAGGCGGACAGACCAAGACCGGCGAAAAGGTTGAGGTCACCACTGTTGAAGACATCAAGAAGCTGCAGAAGACCGCTGATAAGGTTCATGCCAACGGCGGCAAGGTTGTTGCTACCATCGTGTGCACCAGCCCCTGGATCCTGACCAACCTGGAGCCCTACTGCGACGCTCTGCTGGCTCAGTACACCACCTCTGCTGCTTCCCTGTCTAACGCTTACAGCGCTCAGGTGGACGTGATTGTGGGCAACTACAATCCTACCGGCAAGCTGTCTGTGACCATGGTTTCCTGCGAGGAAGTCATTGCTCTGACCGAGACCACCCTGGAAGACGGCACGGTTGCTGAAATCTGCGCTTCTCCCAACGACGTTCCCGGCTATGACAAGGATCAGTACATCTCTGAAGAAGTGCTGGCTCAGTCTCCCTCCGGCAGCTATGCTTACAAGGATACCGATGGTAACCTGTATGTCTCTGGCTTCGGTCTGAGCTACGGCGAGTAATTCAAATGGTACTTGCGCCCGAGGGGTCAGGAGCACCTGCGCCTCCCCTCGGGCGCATTTCTTTATTCGATGAAACTCAGGCAATGCCACAACATTCGGAACGAACCAGAGGGCTTTGCGGTCGCCCCTGGATCCTTCGCAGTCCTCATTTTTGAGGGTGTGCTGTACAGAAAAAGAACGATAACAAGTTTGCTCCGATGCAGTGGGCTGTACGTGCTTATTCCAGAGGGCTTTCCGGTCGCCCTCTGGACTCCTTCGGTGCGCTCCTTTTAAGTTGTGCTGTACAGAAAAAAGGACGATAACAAGTTTGCTCCGATGCAGTAGGCTGTACGTGCTTGCTCCAGGGGCTTTGCGGTTACGGGTCGAAGACTCCGCCCCTGGACCCTTCGCAGCACTCCCTTGAAAGTAGACTGTACAGCAGGTAAAGAACGCGATGAAATAGTGTTTTTCATGCTGATTTTCGGGGAGAGCGCGAGAGGGAGCTTTTGGCACAAAAGCTGCCCTCTCGCGAAAGCACAGCCGTTCCCACGAATGCTGTGGCATCGCCTGAGAAGCGAAAGAAAGGATTGATTTTATGAAAAAGTTGGTTGCACTGCTGATGGCACTGATGATGCTCTTCTCCTTTGCTCTGGCAGAAGAGACAGCCACCGCGACGGATACCACGACCGATACCACGGAAGAAGATACCGTGATTGCCCTGGTCAATGGGGAAGAATTAATGAATTCCACCTATACTCAGGTGAAAAATGACTACTTGACTGCCTATACACAAATGGGCTATGATATTACCGACGAAGCCAAGAAAGCCTACGTGGAAGATTTGGCACTGACGGCCGCGATCCAGAATCTGCTGGTGGATCAGGATATGCGCGCCCAGGGCTGCTACGACTTCACGGAGGAGATTGAGAACTGGTGCACCGAGCAGGGCAAGGCAGCCTATGAGAGCGCCATTGAGAACGTGAAGACCACCCTGAACGACACCCTGGAGCTTGATGGCGATGATGCGGATAATGCCCTGAATGTGTACGCCGCCGCCTATGCGGAACTGCTGGGCGTGACCGAGCAGGACTACATCGACGTCTACCGCACCCAGTACGCTACCATGCTTTACTACGCTTGGCTGACTCAGGACTGCCCCGTGACGGAAGAAGATGTGCAGACCGAGTATGATTCCCGCAAAGCGGAGGATGATACCGTTGGCGAATTGACCGACGACCTGTATAACGAAATCGCTTATGACATTTACGTTGAACGTTATCAGGCAAAGCTCAAGGAGCGCATCGAAGTGCTTTCCGACGCGGCAGAGGTTACGCTCTACTGATGAAAGAAAAGAGGACAGAGAAACGCAATGAAGCTGCTGTCAATCGCTATTCCCAGTTATAACTCGCAGGACTATGTGCACCACGCGGTGGAAACCTTGCTCTCCGGCGGCGAGGACGTGGAAATTCTCATTGTGAACGATGGCTCCAAGGATCGCACGGCGGAGATCGCTGATGAGTTTCAGGCTAAGTATCCGAGCATCGTCCGCGCCATTCATAAGGAAAACGGCGGCCACGGCGATGCGGTCATGTGCGGCCTTGCCAATGCCACGGGTAAGTATTTCAAGGTGGTAGACTCGGACGACTGGGTGGATGAAGAGAGCTTCAAGCGCGTCCTTGCACGGCTGAAGAAGATGACCGAAGCGGGGGAGGATATCGACTGCCTCATCTGCAACTATGTGTACGATAAGGTGGGCGTGAAGCATAAGCACGTGATGCAGTATCGGCACGATTTGCCGGTTGACCGTGTCTTCGGTTGGAATGATGTGAATCTCGGCCTGGGTCACTATCTGCTCATGCACTCGGTCATCTACCGTACCCAGCTGCTGCGGGATTGCGGTCTGTCCTTACCTAAGCATACCTTCTATGTGGACGAGCTGTACGTCTATCAGCCCATGACCATGGTGGAAAAGATGCTCTACCTGGATGAGGATCTGTACCACTACTTCATTGGCCGCGATGACCAATCTGTACAGGAAGCCGTGATGATTCGCCGCATTGATCAGGCACTGCGGGTGAACCGCCTGCTGGTGGAATGCGTGGATCTGGATACGGTGCAGAACGTCCATAAGCGAAAGTACATGCGCAATTATCTGGAGATCATCACCACTGTTTCCTCCATCCTGCTGATTAAGAGCAAGCTTCCTGAAAACTACAAGAAGAAGGAAGAGCTGTGGCAGTTCATTAAGGAAACGCGTCCCAGCCTGTATCAGAATCTTCGCTATCATCGCTTGCTGGGGCATCTCCTGCACCTGCCCGGCGCTTGGGGACGCCACCTGGCCATTGTGGGTTACAAGATCAGCCAGAAGATTGTGGGCTTCAATTAAGAGAAATGCTTCGTGCCGCCTGATGCCTGTGCGTTAGGCGGCTTCTTTTGACGATCAAGAACAGACTTTGGTTTGTTTTCGCCAAGAAAAAAGACACAAAAAACAGCGAAAAAAGGTTGACGAAAAAAAGAATAAAGGGTATCATAATTGTTACAATCATTACGAAATTGGAGGGGAGCGCCGATGATACCACGTCCGGATGTGACCGCGGTATTCCACTATGCTTATTGCCCCCTGACATGTAAACGGTCTCCTCAGGACGGCGGCTTCTCCGTGACCCTTTATCATGATGACCGACTGGTGATCACCCTTTATAATGAGGCCAACAGACCTCGCCAGAAAGACACCTATGTGATTCCTGCCGAGGCAAAAATGCATTGCCTGAAGCTGATTGATGATGCGGCACATTGGCTAGGCAGCGTTCCCACACGGCTGCGTTTGCCCCAGGATCAGAACCATGTGGTGCGGTTTATTTCCCGCTTTGGCTTTGAGGGCTATCCCTACATCGGCTGTGAGGATCTGGCACAGATGGTGCGAGGCGAGTTTGGCACGGTGGAAGCACATGCGGCAAGACATCTGTGCGCCATGTATGAAGACATTGCGCAGGTGCTTGTGACTTACGGCTTTGAGCTGTATCTGGACGGATACGTGGTAGCTCCCGGGGTTCAGCGGCAGGATGTGCAGCAGACAACCGCCTCCTGGAATGCCGATAGCCAGATGATCGGATAACAAAATTGTAACAATGAAGAGCACTGCAAAAGAGACTTCGGTTTCTTCTGCGGTGCTCTTGCTTTATCGAAAGACAAGAAAAAAGGCGATCCCTTCTGCGAGAGATCGCCTTCTGCCATATCTTGCGTTATTTGCCGTCGCGGATCATGCGGCGGAAGTCTTCCACCAAGGTTGCCATGTTGGCGGATTTCTTGATGTTTTCCGCCACCAGATTGCAGCTGTACAGCACCGTGGAGTGATCGCGGCCGCCGAAGGCCTGACCGATTTGGGGCAGGGAAAGACCTGCCATTTCACGGGAAAGGTACATGGAAATCTGCCGCGGTACCGTGATTTCACGGCGGCGGGAAGAACCGGTAATGTCTTCCGGCTTCAGGTTGTAGAAGTTGCTGACGGTTTCGATGATCATCTCTGCCGTAATCTGCTTGGGAGCCTTCTTCATGAAAATCTCACGGAGCGCTTCTTCGCACAGGGCAGGGGAAATAGGCTTGTTCACCAGGTTGGAATAGGCAGCCAAGCGAATCAAACTGCCTTCCAGCTCACGAATGTTGCTGTCTACCCGGCTGGCAATCAGCTCCAGCACTTCGTCCGACACCTGAATGTGATCCGTCATGGCCTTCTTGCGCAGAATGGCAATACGGGTGTCAATGTCAGGCCGCTGAATGTCGGCAATCAGACCCCATTCGAAACGGCTACGGAGACGCTCTTCCAAGCGGGCAATATCCCGGGGAGGACGGTCGCTGGTGAGCACAATCTGCTTGTGATCATCGTGCAGGGCGTTGAAGGTATGGAAGAATTCTTCCTGCGTACTGTCGCGGCCGGCGATGAACTGAATATCGTCCACCATCAGGATGTCAACATTGCGGAAACGATCGCGGAACTCGATGTTGCGGTTCTGCTGAATGGCGGAAATCATCTCATTGGTGAATTCCTCGCTGGTAATGTACATCAGCCGCGTTTCGGGGCGCTGCTGCTGCACAAAGTGGCCGATGGCGTGCATCAGGTGCGTCTTGCCCAGACCCACGCCGCCGTAGAGGAACAGCGGATTGTAGGCTTCGGCAGGCGCCTCGGCTACGGCCAAAGCGGCGGCATGCGCAAAGCGATTGCTGCTGCCAACCACGAAGGAATCGAAGGTGTAGCGGGGATTGAGCTGCATGGAGCCGTTGATGCGGCCGGTGGCAGGAATCTTCTCCTGCTTGTCCTTCTCAATGTTCACCGTGTTTGCTTCTTCACGGGTCACCACTTCCACCTGAACGGGGAAGCCGGCTACCTGGCTGACGCTGGAGGCGATGAGATCCATGTAGCGGGACAGCATGGTCTTGATGTAGTTCACATCCGTGCACAGGGTCAGCAGGTTGCCCTCCATCTTCAGGGGGGAAAGGCTGGTCTTCACCCATGTATTAAAAGATGTTTCGTTCATCTGACTCTTAATCAGCACCAGCGCTTTATCCCAAAGCTCCTGCAAGTCCATCATGCCCGACCTCCGCAACGTGTGGTAAATGAATCTATGGCGGCACTGCATCAGCATGTGCAGACGCCGCTAAAGCCGCTGACCTGTGGAGAAAATCGGCCTTTGTGAATGGATCTGCATTGACCTATTGCAGAACGCGCAGACGGCCATTCCCGACTTTCCACAGTCTCGGCTGTGCAAAACTCGATTTTTGAAAAAATCGTGCTGTTTAATGATAGCATGAACATGCTGAAATTTCAAGAGGTTTGCGAAAACGGCCGGATTGCATACTGCAAACTGCCTGTGGAAAACTCATCTCACTAGAAATAGTGGTTAAAAAAACAACAGACACAAGATTTGCGAATGATTGTACTATTTATGCATAACGATAGTATAAAAATACGCGATTTTAGCCGGCGAAACACGGAAAGAACAAAAATCTTTTTTTCAAAACATACGCAGGTTTGCATTTCCCTGCAAGGAATCCGGCAACCCCGTGTCGAAAGATACATGTTGGGCTGAATGCCCATGGAAGGAGGCGCCCGCCGTGCCGATGAATGTTACGGAGCGGCAGGTCAGGGAAATACTCAGACCACGCCTGGGTTCTGCTGTGGTGGATCAATCAGATTTGTGCGAAGGGGCGGCAAGCCTGATGCGCACCTATGCATCCTATCGGGATACCTTCGAGGGGATGACAAAGCAGGTAGAAAGCTATCTGTTCGATAAACTGTATGATCTGTTGGGACCCAATATGACCGTTCGGCTGGATAACGGGGAATTGCGGCGCATCCGCATGAAGGAGATGCCCGAATTGGCAGATGAAGCCATGGGCGCCATGTTTGAGGCCATGCAGATTTACTCCGTCAACTATTCCAACCTGAAGGACTACTCCATGCGTTCGGGATCCCTGAGCGCCATGCGGGTACTGTACCAGAAGTACAGCGCCTTTCAGCCGGCAGAGGAGCGGGTTCTGCTCAAGCGGATTATTCGCGAACGGTATCCGCAAAGCCGCTACGAAAGCTGGCTTCCCGATGATGAAGATGCATAACACGACCCGCCAAGGAAAGGAAATCAATCATTCATGAAAAAGGTCATCACCCTCTTACTTGCTCTGCTCCTGTTTGCACTGCCTGCTTTTGCCGCAGCGGAAACGGTGGCAACGTCGTTTTACCCCATCTACCTCATTACCATTAACCTGACCCATGGGGTAGATGGCGTGGAGGTGCACAATCTGGCGGCGCCCGGCACCGGCTGTCTGCATGATTATCAGCTGCAGACCAGTGACATGAAGGCACTGGCACAGGCCGATGTGTTTTTCATCAACGGTGCAGGCATGGAAAGCTATCTGACCCATGTGTACGACGCTTTCCCCAACCTGCCTGTGGTGGAAGCATCCACCGGGGTGGAACTGCTGGATGATGACGATATGCCCGTAGCCATCGGCGAGGGTGAAACCGAAGTCAATGCCCACATTTGGCTGGATCCCAAGAACGTGATCATCATGGCGCAAAATCTCTGCGCCGGCCTTGTGGAGGCCATGCCGGAGCATCAGGCCGAGTTTGAAGCCAATCGGGATGCCTACTGTGCCCGAATGGAAGCACTGGATGCCGAACTGACGGAGGGCTTGAAGGATCTGCCCAACAAGGATATCATCACCTTCCACGAGGCGTTCCCGTATTTCGCCAAGGCTTACGGTCTGAACGTGGTTGCCGTGGTGAACCGGGAGCCTGGCGATGCCCTGTCGCCTGCACGTCTCAGCGAGCTGGTGAAGCTGGTACAGTCCCTGGGGGCACCGCCGCTGTTTGTGGAGCCTCAGTATGAGGACATGGCGGCGCAAACCCTGTCCCAGGAAACCGGCGCACCGGTGTACACCCTGGATCCTGCGGTGACGGGTCCTGAGGATGAAGAGGAAGCGCTGACCTATTACGAAACCGTCATGCGCACCAATATGGCGACCCTGCAGGAAGCCCTGGGAGCAAATTAAATCGAGGAAATAAAACACGTTGTTTGGGCATTTCTTTTTGCCAAACCATGTGTTATAATGTCAAACAAAATGCTCGTACACTAACTGACAAGGAGGGTTTGCAAATTGTTCAATAAGCTCATGAACAACTTCTATTATGGCAAGAGCGGAAAGGGTGACTTCCGTGAGCAGGATCTGCCGAAGAACCGTTGGCAGCTGTTCTGGGAGATGCTCCGCGTCCGGTTTTCAGCACTTATGCGGCTGAACCTGATGTACATGCTCTGCTGGCTGCCGGCCATGATTGTGCTGATGATGGGCGTGCTGGGCTTGCTTACGCAGATGAGCTCGGATGAGGAAATGACGGTCGAAACGCTGAGATCGCTGCTGAGCAGCATGAGTTTCAGCACACTGCTTCTGCTGATCCCCTGCATTACGATCACGGGTCCCTTCACCGCGGGTATCACCTATGTGACGCGGAACTGGGCACGGGATGAGCACGCCTTCATCTGGGCTGACTTTAAGGATGCCGTGAAGGACAACTGGAAGCAGGGTCTTGCCGTGTCCTTTATCACGGGTCTGGTGCCTTTCTTCGCGTACGTCTGCTGGAATTTTTACGGGCAGATGTCACAACAGTCCACCTTCATGGTAATTCCCCAGGTACTGGTGATGATGGTGGCCATCATTTGGGCACTGTCGGTCACGTACATGTATCCCCTGATGGTGACTTATAAGCTCCGCTTCCGCGACCTGATGCGGAACGCGCTACTGCTGTCCATTGCTCGTCTGCCGCAGAGCATCGGCGTGCGCTTGCTGCACTGCGTGCCGGCGGTTATCGCATTTGTTGTGGCGCTCTACCAGCCCACCTACGCCATTATGGGCCTGTTCCTGTATTACATGGTGCTGGGCTTTGGTCTGAGCCGCTTTATCACCGCCAGCTATACCAATGGCGTCTTCGACCGCTATATCAACAGCCGCATCGAGGGTGTGCAGATCAACCGCGGTATGTATACCGGCTCTGATGACGATGATGATGACGACGAGGACGAAGAAAATCAGGATCAATCTCAGACGCCTCAGGAATAAAATAATGTGTTGATGGAGAGAACCGTATGTACACTGGATTTGCGGAAGTCTATGATGAATTGATGGCTGACGTCAAGTATGACGAATGGGCAGACTTTTATGTCAGGATGATGGCCGCGTTCGGCATCCGCTCGGGAAAAATCTGCGAATGCGCCTGCGGTACAGGCAGTTTGACCATTCCTCTGCAGAAGCGGGGCTTCCACGTAACCGGTGTGGATATGAGTCAGGATATGCTCTGGCGCGCGGCACAGAAGGCACGCGAAGCCGGAGCGGCCATTCCTTTTGTGCGGCAGGATATGCGGAAATTGCACCTGCACCGTCCTATGGATGCGGTGCTGGCCACCTGCGATGGTGTGAACTACCTGCACACGGATGAAGATCTGCTGGAATTCTTCCGCTCGGCGTACAATGCCCTTCGTCCCGGCGGCGGACTGTTCTTCGATGTGTCAACGCCCTATAAGCTGAAGAACGCGCTGGGCAATCAGATCATCTGTGATGACACGGAGAACATCACCTACCTGTGGCAGAACTCCTATTCCGAGAAGAATCAGCAGGTAGATATGCACTTGTGCATCTTTGTGAAGCAGGAAGACGGGCTGTATAAGCGCATCGATGAGGAGCAGAAACAGCATGCCCACGAAGCAAGGCATCTGATGGAGCTCATGCAACAGGCGGGCTTTGACCGCACCATGGTGTTCGGCAACCGCCGCATGGAACAGCCGAAGGAAAACGAACAGCGCTGGCACTTTGCGGCTATGCGCCGGTTAGATCCCGAAGGAACGGCACAGGAAGGCAGGCAATAAGGATGAAGACAAAGCTTACAGGAGACCGTGTACTGCATATGACCCTGATGGACGGTCAGGCACGGGTGCTCTTTTTGGAAACCACCGATATGGTTCAGCATGCGGCCGATATTCATAATGCGACCCCGGTGTGCACCGCCGCCCTTGGCCGGCTGATGACAGGCACGACCATGCTGGGTGTGATGATGAAGGGCGCGGATGAATCGGTTACCGTGACCATTAAGGGCGACGGCCCCATGGGTACCCTGGTGGCAGTGGCCAACCACGGCAATGTGAAGGCTTGCGCAGATGATCCTCAGGTGGAACTGCCTCTGCGTGCAGATGGCAAGCTGGACGTAGGCGGTGCCGTGGGTCACCATGGCCGCATGAGCGTGGTGAAGGATCTGGGCATGCGGGAACCGTACATTGGTCAGTGTCAGCTGGTGAGCGGCGAATTGGGCATTGACTTTGCCAACTACTTTACCACCAGCGAACAGCAGCCCAGCCTGGTGGCAT
>CAVBFK010000342.1:0-6241 GCA_963594395.1 Lachnospiraceae bacterium | reverse complement strand
GACGACGTGAGCAGTCCCTTCCAGTCCAGCTTACCGCAGGCGCCGGTGGGCATACCGGCGGCCTTGGTTAACAGACGAACAAGGGTGGGGGTGGGGTGGGTCATAAAGCTGTTTAATTCAATGGCGTCATAGCCGGCGTTCTTGATGCGGCGCAGAACTTCCAGCGCGGCGCTTTCGCTGGTGCAGACGGTACCAAGCATAATCTGCTGAACAGATTTCATGGGCATTATAAGGACTCCTGTCTACACGAACGTGCCGAAATACATAACGTACTCGGCACATTCGGAAATACCAATCAGTTATTCGCGGCCTGAGCAGCCTCTTCCTTTTCCTTCAGGTACTGCTCGTTTTCCTTCTCCAGCTTGGCAAAGGCCATGGAGCACACGGCAATGATCGCCATGAAGAGAATAGGCACAATGGCGTAGTCGATGCGGATGGCCATGAGGGCGCTGTCCGGCTGCACGGCGTTGGTTTCGCTGACGTAGCCGCCGATGAACAGCACCAGACCGGTTACGTAGGCACCCAGTGCCGCACCCAGCTTGGAGCAGAAGTTAGCCAGGGCAGTGGAGGAAGCCTCCATGCGGCGCAGACCGATGCGCTCATTGTAGTTGCAGATGTTCATCACAAAGAGGATGCCGTAGTAGGCAATGGGCAGTCCGGCCAGGGTTGCCAGCAGGTAGCCGACGTAGACGCCGATGGTGCTGGCACCGGAGAAGAAGACGATGACGTAGCCCACTATGCCGATGACGGAGAAGCAGGCAATCATCTTGCCCATGGAGCCCAGCTTCTTCATGATGCGGGGGAAAAGGAGCATCAAGGGGAGCAGGATCACGCCAAACACGGAAAGGATGCCCAGCTTGTCCAGGTCGCCGACGATGTACTTGAAGTAGTAAGAACCGCAGGCCAGGTTGGTGGTCAGGTTGTAGCTGAGGGTAATGAGGGCGTAGAGCCACACATACTTGTTCTTGGTGAAGAGCTGCAGAACGTCCTTGAACTTCAGGGGCTCAGCATTCTTGTCGGGATCCACATTGGGATCTTCCTTGCAGAAGAGGAAGCGCAACAGGCCAATGAGGGTAGCAGGCACCATGACGATGAGCACTGCGCGGGTCCAGCCGGTGGCAGAAGTGGCGATGCGCTTCATGATCATGGGGAAGCCCACACTGACGATGATACTGCCCGCCATGGTGATGATGCCGCCGAAGGAGGCAACCTTCTTGATCAGCGTAGCGTTATTGGAGAAATGAGCAATGGTGTAGGGGCTCAATGCCGCCAGGCGCAGGGTGGAGAACACGGCAAAGGTTAGGGAGTACATGCAGAAGATCCACGCGGATTTCGCAAATTCGCTCCATTCAGGATTGCCGGAGAAGAGAAGCACCGTGCAGATGGTCATGCCGACGATGGCAGGTTCGTAGGTGCGGCCGCGTCCCAGCTTGGTCTTGGTGCGGTCCACCAGGAAACCGGCAAAGAAGTCGGTGATGGCATCGAGAAACTTGCTCAGCAGTAGCAGGGTGCCGACCCGCAGGGTAGACACGCCCAAGGTATCCGATGCGTAAATGGAAAGGTAATTCAGAACAATGACATTCACCCATGCGGCGGAAATGTCAGAGCTCTTGAAGGCAAGAAGACGACCAAAACCGAGATGATCCGGATTTTTTGCTTGCTTACCCATTATGATGATTCCCTCCGTAAAAAAGTTGTGAACTGTAAAATTCATCCCATGAATTTTACGAATCTATGTGCATTATACTGACATCATAGAAAAACGTAAAATAAAAAATTCGCTTTTCCTATCATTTTTTTGTCAGCTTTGCAAAACACAGCGAATTTCTTGTTTCTTTCGCAAATTTATGATATGATCAAGGCAAGAAAACGCATCTAAAAGTACATCGGCGAAGGAGGGATTGTTTGTGACATCCGAAGAGAAACTTGTTTTCCTGAAGGATCTCATTCACTGCGAATATGATATTGTTTTTCGGGAATACCAGCAGGACGGGACGCTTCTGACCGCCGAACCCGCATCAGAGATTGCGGAGAAGCTCTTTGAAATGTCCGGCTGTCTTCGCTACGCCCTGGACAATGCCGTCACCGTTCCCATCTTCCTGAGCTCCGGCCTTGGCCTGCTTTGGGGGGCAGTGGGCGTCGGGGAAGGGGAGGACTTCCGTCTGCACGTCATCGGTCCGGTGCTGAACACCGTGGTTCTGCCGGAAGGCATCAGCGAAGCATCGCGCCAATTTTTCCCTGAGCTTGGGGAAACCTTCGATTTTCCGGGCTTTCTCGCGTCTCTTCCCGTGATTCCCATGCAGATGTTCCAGCATTACGTCCTGATGCTCAATCTCGCCCTGACCGGCAAGGCTCTGCATGCGGACGATATCCTCTACCAAACCGCCGAAAAATCCGAAAAGCCCTCCAAAAGAAAGGCACAAAAACGAAACCGGCACCTGACCTACATGGCCGAGCAAGATCTATTGTACAACGTTCGGGAAGGCAATATGGATTTCACCAAGGCTTTGGCACGCTCCTCGTCCCTGAGCACCGGCGTGCAGATCCGCACCGCCAACCCCGTGGGGCAGGCATCGATTTCCGTTATCGTGTTCACGTCCCTCTGCGCCCGGGAGGCCATTAAGGGCGGACTATCTCCGGACATTGCCTATGCCGTCGGTGATGCGTACATTCAAAACATGGTGGAAGCGAAGACCATTTCCGAGCTGAGCTCCCTTTCCCACACCATGTACACAGACTTTATCCGCCGTGTCCGCAAGGTAAAGAACGGCGCCAAGTATTCCCGCACCGTGCAGGAATGCTGCGATTACATTCTCACCCACATGGAAGATGATCTGTCCGCCACCCTGCTTTCCCAGCAATTCGGCTACACGCCGTACTACCTCTCGCGGAAGTTCAAGGCAGAAACCGGCATGAGCCTGGCGCAATACATCGATTCCGTGCGCATCGAAAAGGCCAAGGTGCTCCTTTTAAGCACCAATGAAAGCATCGCCGACATCGCCGGACAACTCCACTATTGCTCCAGCACCTATTTCAGCGAAGCCTTCCGCCGCACAACGGGCACGCTGCCCAGCGAGTATAGGAGGGGGAAAAAGAAAGAAAAATGATTATGGAGACAATAGAAGAGTACACAAAGTATCTTCTCGACTGCAATTTTGTGGATGACACCTTCGACCCGGAAGATCAAGAAGATCACTTGAAAACATCTTGGGAGTTATTTAATCACTATTCTTGGGAAGACATCTATCCTGTTTGGATGCAACATCTCCACGCGGAATGTGTGACTCCTGTAGATGTAATCAACTTTGTTAACCTTTATGTTTACTACGATGTAGCTGACATGAAAATTCCAGACCCTTTGGATTTCATCAGTTATCTCTATTATCGGGTAGACATGGATAAGTATTGGGACGAAGCTGGAGAACTGTTTGAAGGATTGGCAATCACCATTCTTTCTAATCATGGTCTGGTCAACTTGATGGAAGATCCATACTACAATCCACTGAAAGATGAACGGATACAAAGTAGAGATGAGTCTTTGAAGCGTTGCAAAGTGCAATAAAGCAAGTGCAACTGGCACCTATCAATGGCATCTGCCCGCCGGTTTTGACAATCGGCGGGCACCACTTCTGCATTCATGCATTTTGTCGAGATGATTTCTTTAGACAGTATTCTAGGCTGGTATTCGAACACCCGAATCTCCAACCCTAGCAGCAGGGCATGCAACAGTTGATGCTGCATCAGAGAGATTAGTCGTCTATGAAGCTTCTTTTGATCTTGATAAGGGCTGCTAGGTAATCATTCATTTCTTCTAGGTTGCACCATTCATGCTGACGAACAGACGATTCGGCAGTTGCTACGATAGCTTTTACATCTTCAGAATACTTTGTGATTGAACTCGATGGTATATTGGCGAGGCATTTGAGGAGCTCACTATCGTTCATTTCCCCAGCGAAAGCATCTGCGCGCAGATGCATAATCAATGCCTTTTCAGCAAGATCAGGGAACAGTCCCTGCCGAAGAGAGCGAAGAATATCTCCATCCGTTATTTCTTCTGGCGTCTTTGCTATCAGCCTGTTGTACCAACGTTCTAGTGATGAAGTCGCCTGCTTGATGGGTTGTACATGATACATGTCTTGAATGGTCATTTTAGCGTACCTCCATATGTTGCAAACGAGCTTTCGAGCAGGATTTTCTCGGCTTCCCTCACCCAATCCTGATATTCACTTTTCCGTCCGCGTCCACGCTCATCTTCAAATGCAGCAGGTAGCGGGTATAGAAGGCTTCTTTTTCCTTGTCGGTCATGGTGATCCAGGAATCCTGCAGGGCGGTGTCCAGCATCTCGCAGTAATGTCATAAAATACGACCATTGACAAACGCACAAAATCTGCTATGCTTAACACAGACAATTCGTGAAGCAAAACAGAAAGGACAGCAAAAATATGGCTACGGAACGGCATTTGAAATATGAAATCGCTCCTGATTCCCACGCAACATTTGTCAATCATACAGGTGAATGTATCGGTACAGGGCGCATGGGACTGGCGCTTCGCAAGGAATATCTTGACCAGCTTGCTTTTACCCAGCAGGAAATTGGTTTTTCACACATTCGCGGACATGGGTTGTTCAGCGATGACATGGGCATTTATCAGCCCTATACGGATGCAGACGGCGTTCAGCACGAACGTTATTGCTTCACCTATCTGGATCAGGTAATGGACAGCTACCTTCGCTTGGGGCTGAAGCCTTTCTTGGAGCTTGGTTTCATGCCTTATGCGATGGCCAGCGGTACGCAGACGATTTTCTATTGGCGTGCCAATGTCACTCCGCCTGCCGATATGGAAAAATGGACAGACATGGTTAAGGCGACCCTGCGCCATTTAGCAGAGCGCTATGGCGAGCAGGAAGTCTCTGGTTGGCCGTGTGAAGTCTGGAATGAGCCAAATTTGACGATTTTTTGGGAAAATCGGGATAAGGAAAAATACTTGGCACTCTATCAGGCAACATCGATGGCGGTTAAAGAGGTGCTACCACGCATGAAAGTCGGCGGCCCTGCCATCTGCGGCGGCAGTGATTCGCTGGATTGGGTGCGAGATTTTTTGACTTTCTGCCGCGATCAGCATTTGCCGCTGGATTTTGTCACTCGTCACGCATACATGGGACAAACACCTGAACAGAAGGGACGGTATCTGTACCATGAAATGCGCACGGTAGATGATATAATCAGCGAAATGGAGTGCACGCGCGCTGTCATCGACAGCTTCCCTGAATACAAAGGTTTGCCGATGCATATCACCGAATTTAACACATCTTATCATCCCTTCTGCCCGATTCATGACACAAACCTGAACGCCGCGTATTTGGCTGGATTGTTAAGCAGACTTGGCAATGTGGCGGAAAGTTATTCCTATTGGACATTCGGCGATGTGTTTGAGGAATCCGGTGTGCCGTCTCTGCCGTTTCACGGGGGGTTTGGCTTGGTTGCCAACGGCTTGATTCCCAAACCCACCTTTTGGACGTTTGCCTTCTTCCGTGCCCTCTCGGGGGATGCTGTTCTCAGAAATGAACACATTATCCTGCTGAAAAAAGAAAATGGCGGCTATGAGGGCATTGCATGGAATTTGTGTCAAAAAAGCAGAGAGCCTGTTTGCCTGACGTTGGATATTCCCTTTGATGGACAGGCAACGCTGCTTAAACAAACCGTGGATGAAGACTGCTGCAACCCGCTTAAATGCTGGCATGAGATGGGCGAGCCAGCCTCGCTGTCTAAGACGCAGCTTGCATTCCTGCGCATGGCGGCACAACCCAAATGCGAAACGGTCGTGCTTCAAGCGAAAGCAGGCAAGCTGACGGTGTCCCTTTCTTTTTCTGAAAACGCCGTGATGCACTTTGAACTTGTGCCTTATGAAAAGCAGGGCGATGACGGCTACGATTATGAATGGTATCAAAGCCATACCTAAACGGCACTATGCAAAAAAATGCCAAAGAGTAAAGCTGCGATACTGACAGCACAATAGCAAGTTGCAAAATTAAATATGGCAAACAGGTCTGACCTGGCGGATTAAGTCAGTGTTGCAGCGAAAGCACTTTGAGGGGGTGCCTGACCTTTGAGGGGGTCAGGCACTTTTAGTTTTGTACGGGGATGAATTGTGTGGTGATCCCATATGCCTTTCCTCCCTCACACTACCCTCACGCCGTTCTTCTCCAGTTCATTTTTAACATCCTCTGCGAGCTGGTCATC
>CAVBFK010000341.1:0-2462 GCA_963594395.1 Lachnospiraceae bacterium | reverse complement strand
CGTGACGACCACAGAAATGAGCAGAAGAATCGTGTTGTCTACAAAGCAAACCATGCCAACCACACCCAGCAGGAAAACGCAGGAGAGGACAACGATCAGCTTCTTGCAGTCGATTTTTGCACCGGGACCTGCGCACAGCAGACGGCCGATGATCAGCGTCAGCCACAGCAGAGAGACAATGGTGGCCGAGGGAATCTCCGTGAAGGAACTGTTGTACTGGCTCAGATAGCTGGGCAACCAAGAGCCGGCGGAGGACTCCACACCCACGTAGCAGAAGAACAGGATGGCACTCAAGTAGAAAGGCAACTCGCGCCAAAAAGGAATAGGCTTTGCCTTGCCTTGATCGGTAGCAGAGGCGGATGCTTTCATTTCGGGAATGGGATGCACAAGGGCAAGCACGGAGAAGCCAAGTCCCAGGAATGCTACCAAGCGGAAAACGATGCGCCAGGAACCGCCGTTCTTCACAAGAAAACTCAGCAGCAAGGGAGTCAGCACAGCACCGACACCGTAACAAGCGTTGCAGATGTTCAGCTTGGATCCGGAATTGCCGTATAGTTCAGAAATGGTTGTGTTTGTAATGCTGTTCACACCGCCCCAGTACATGCCGGACAGCAGCGCCAGCGGGTAGAACACCACGGGAAGCTCCAGCATGGACATGAGCATATAGCATACAAACAACAGTCCGCCATAGAAAATCATCATGCGCTTGCGTCCGATTGCTTTGCAGACGATTCCAGTGAAGACACTGGAAATCAGATTGCCAATGGCCAAAAAGCTGATGAACAGTCCGCCTTGGCTGTCGCTCCAGCCAAAGTCTTTGATCATGAATTCCAACGCCGTGTTGGCCGCCAGAACCATACAGCCTACAGAAAAATAGGCATAGAGCATGATCATGTAAGTTTGAAATCGCTTGTCGTGCATGGAGTTCTTCTCCTTTCAGATGGTTCTATTATAGCGACTTGAAACGGCTTTGGCAACAGGAAACAAGCATGGAAGAGATGACAATTCACGTTGTTACCGTTTCCCCTTCTCCAGCCACACCATCAGCACGGCCACATCCGCAGGAGACACTCCCGGAATGCGCCCGGCGGCGGCCAGGGAACGGGGCTTTTGCTTTTCCAGCTTCTGCCGGGCTTCGATACGCAGGCCGGTAATTTCCTGATAGGGCGTATCTTCAGGCAGTACGGTTTCTTCCATGGCTTTGGCATGGCGCAGAAGGGCGTCTTGCCGCTCCAGATAGCCGGCATACTTGATGGCGATTTCTGCCTGCTCACAGGCTGCGTCGGAATATTCTGCAATATCCGGCACAAGGGGGATCAAATCCTTCACCGTGATTTCAGGGCGGCGCACCAGCTCTTCGCAGGACAGGCCGACAGGGGTCTCGGGCTGACCGTGTTCCGCCAGCCAGGCAGAACGCTCTGCGCTCTGCGGGATACGCACTTGGTGAAGGTGACTTTTCAATCTGCCGGAGTCCATTTCCTTCTGAATGGTGCGCTCCATGCGCTCTTCCGTTGCCAGGCCGGCCTCGTAGCCGATTTTTGTCAGGCGCAGATCCGCGTTGTCCTGACGGAGCTGCAAACGATGCTCCGAACGGGATGTCATCATCCGATACGGCTCGTCGGTGCCCTTGGTGGTTAGGTCATCGGTCAGCACGCCGATATAGGCCATGTCGCGGGTGAGCACAATCTGCTTCTTGCCTTGCAGAGACAGTGCCGCATTCATGCCCGCCAGCAGGCCTTGGCATGCGGCTTCCTCATAGCCGGAGGTGCCGTTGATTTGTCCGGCAAAGAACAATCCGCCGATCCGCAGAGATCCCAGGGTAGGACGCAGTTCGCGGCTGTCAATACAGTCGTACTCAATGGCGTAAGCCAGGCGCACCAGCTCAGCCCGGTGAAGACCCGGAATACTGCGGTACATCTGCCACTGCACGTCTTCCGGCAGGGAGGTAGACATGCCCTGCACGTACCACTCCAGGCTGTTGATGCCTTCCGGCTCAAGGAAAACCTGATGGCGGGATTTGTCGGCAAAGCGGACAATCTTATCCTCAATCGAGGGGCAGTAGCGGGGGCCGATGCCGTGAATTTTGCCGCTGTACATGGGCGCACGGTGGAGATTTTCCCGAATGATGCGATGCGTTTCTTCGTTCGTCCAGGTCAGATAGCAGGCGCGGCGATTTTCCAGCGTGCGATCCGTCAGGAAGGAGAACGGCGTCACCGGCTCATCACCGGGCTGAATCTCCATTTCATCAAAGTCGATGGAACGCTGGTCGATGCGGGCAGGCGTTCCCGTCTTAAAGCGCCGCAGGGCAAAACCGTGCTCCATCAGGCTTTCTGACAGATAGGAAGCATTCTGCAGACCCTGCGGGCCGCCGCTCCAGCTAGCCTCACCGATAATGATGCGGCCTTTCAGATAGACGCCCGTTGCTACCACCACGGCGCCGCAGGTAATGCGCTGACCTGTCA
>CAVBFK010000340.1:0-3363 GCA_963594395.1 Lachnospiraceae bacterium | reverse complement strand
GGTGCGAACACGGCCGAGCGGGCGCCGATGACGACCCGCGCGTCTCCGCGGCGGATGCGGCGCCATTCGTCAAAGCGCTCACCGGCACTAAGCCGCGAATGAATCACCGCCGCCACACTGCCGAAGCGGCTGCGGAACCAGTTGACCATCTGCGGCGTCAGGGCAATTTCGGGCACCAGAATCATGGCACCCTTGCCTTCTTGCAGGGTCTGCTGCACCAGGCGGATAAAGACTTCGGTTTTGCCACTGCCGGTAACACCGTGGAGGAGATAGCGTCCCTTTCCGCGGCGGATGTCGGGCAGAACCACGTCCAGCACTTCCTGCTGCTCATCGGTGAGCACGGGATCTTCCACAGGTTCTTCAGGCGTATCGCCGCCGGGACGGCGAAGCACCTCCTGCTGAAACAGCCGCACATGTCCCTGCTCCACCAGTTGCTGGAGGGACGGCAGAGGATCGCGCACCAGCAGGCTAATCTCGCCAACCGCGTGGGGTTGCCCATCCTTCAGCAGGGTCAGCAGGGTGCGGCGCTTCTGGGAGCGTCCCTGACTGTCAACGGCACTTTTCAGCGTCTCCTCATCCCTGATGAGGGACTGCGCCATCATGCATGTCCGTTCCTTCACCCGGCCGCCGCGCATTTCCGCAGGCATCATCAAGCGGAGCGTTTCTGCCAGAGGACAGTGCGCCTCCTGCGCCATGCGCTCTGCCAGCGTTAACAGCTGGGGAAGAATCGCAGGGTAATCCTCCAAAGTGGAAACAATACTGCGGAGCTTGCTGGCGTCTACATCGGCATGGTCGGTGAAACCCACCACAATGCCTTCCTTCCGGCGCGGACCGAAGGGAACCTCCACCCGCTGACCGACGGAAAGCTCCATGCCCTCAGGGATGAGATACGAGAAGGTGTGCGCCACCTGTTCGTGAACAATATCCACGATGACCTGTGCCAGCACCTGCTCACCCCCTGAATGATAAATAAAATACGCCATCCTCTATTATACCCTATCTTATCAGTATCAGACAAGCACAAATTCTGATGGGAGGGAAATCGGTGGCGGCGGTTGAGTTTTCTCTTCATCCGTGTTATGGTAAGGGCAGATCTTTTCGGAGGTACATGTGATGAAGATCCTTGTAACGGGCTTTACCCCTTTTGGTGGTGAATCGGTGAATCCGGCATGGCTGGCGGTACAGGCTCTGCCGGAGAAAATCGGCGAGCATGTGATTGACAAGGCGGAAATCCCGACGGCGTTTGCCGCGTCCCGGCAGGTGATCACGGAGAGAATCAATGCCCTGCACCCGGATGCGGTGATTTGTGTCGGTCAGGCCGGCGGACGGGATGCGGTGACCATTGAGCGGGTTGCCATCAATGTCATGGATGCTTCGATCCCGGATAATGATGGTGATCAGCCGATGGATGAGCCGGTGGTGCCGGGCGCACCCGCGGCATACTTCGCAACCCTGCCCATCAAGAAAATGGTGGAGGCCATCCGCGCGTCAGGACTGCCGGCCAGGATTTCCAACACAGCAGGAACCTATGTGTGCAACACCTTGATGTATCACGTGCTTCACCATGCGGCAGAAAAAGCCCCGTCCATGCTGGGCGGCTTTATCCATGTGCCCTACGTAACCGAGCAGGTGCAGGGAAAGCCTGCAGGCACGCCCGCTATGCCGCTGGAAGATATCGTCCGTGCCCTGACACTGGCCATTGAAGCCATGGAAAAAGGAGCGTGACGGGGATGAAACGATGGGCGGTATGCCTGCTCTTTATCCTGCTGCCCATACTGGCTTTGGCCGAGCCGCAAACACCGTACGGACAAGGACTGTCTGTGCGCTACAGCGCTCTGCCGGCCGAACAACAAGCCTTGGTGGATCTGCTGTACGAAGCGGCGCAGGCTCACGAAGAGAAAGTCACCGTGCCGGAAGGGACAAAGTATGACGACTTGTCCGCGGCCCATGATTTTCTTACCGAAGAGTATCCGGAACTGATTGCTCTGCGCAGTGAAGCCACCATCTATTACTATCGGAACAAGCCGGAAGAGGCAACGGATATCCTCATGGAGTACACCATGACGGCGGAAGAGGAACAGAGCATCCTGGAAGACCTGTTTGGCACAGCACAGCGCATGGTGGACAGCGCGCCGACGGAAAATCTGTTTGAGCGGGAACTATATCTGCATGACGCGCTGTGCGATCTGGTGACCTATGACCTGACGACCTATAGCAACAGCACTGCGGCGGTGGCACTGCTGGAGGGCAAAGCCACCTGTGAAGGCTATACCCGCGCCATGACGCTTCTGTGCCGCATGGCGGGCATTCCTTGCAGTTTTGTCAGCGGCACGGACAAGGAAAGCGGCGATAGCCATGCATGGAACGCGCTCCTACTGGACAGCACGGCATGCTATACGGACGTGACCTGGGATGACGGAAGCGACAGCGAAACGGTGCACTGGTTTTTCAATTTGTCAGAGGAACAGCTTGCCCAAACCCACGACATGAAGACGGCGATTGATTTGCCCAGCGATGATCGATGGGAATATCACCGCGTGCTGGGGCTTGTGGTGGATGAAGACCATTCCGCAGTGGAGGGGCTGAAAACGGCCCTTGCCGCGGGAACGGATTGGTCACTGCGGTTTACCTCCCGGGAAGTGTATGAACAGTTTCTTGCAGAACTGTTGGATGTGCTGGATGAGGCAAGAACATCGGTGGGGCTGGAGCAGCTGAACAGCATCGGCTACCTGGCGGAGGATCGCGCTTGGTGTTGTCTGCTATATGAATAAAGCGAGAACCTTGCGGAAACGGCTTGCCGCAAAACTTGCAACTCCGCTTGAATTGTGGTACAGTAGAACGATTGCTTTGGCATCCTTATTTTGAAGACGAGGTGAAAGTATGATCACCATTTTGAAGGGCAATATTATTTCTGCGTCCGTTATGGGACAGCTGGATGTTACAGCGCATGGTTATCTGGTGGCGGAGGACGGTATCATCAGCGGCGTTTATGCTGAATTGCCGGAGAAGTACGCGGGCGCCCCCGTGGAGGATTGCGGAGATGATTTGATCCTGCAGTCTTTTGCAGATCTGCACCTGCACGCTCCCCAGTATCCTATGCTGGGCATGGGCATGGATCTTCCTTTGCTGGACTGGCTGACGACGTATACCTATCCGAACGAGAGCCGATTTGCCGATACGGATTATGCACGGGATGTTTATCATCGCCTAGCACAGGAACTGGTGGAAAACGGCACCACACGGGTGAGCATGTTCTCCTCCTTCCACACGGATGCAACCTTGATCCTCATGGATGAACTGGAAAAGGCCGGCATCACGGGCTACGTGGGCAAGGTGGGCATGGATCGCAACGGCATCCCCGGC
>CAVBFK010000339.1:0-6349 GCA_963594395.1 Lachnospiraceae bacterium | reverse complement strand
GCCTTCGTGAACAACGATCCCGACGGCGACGGCGTGAACGACACCTACGCTCTGACCGCAGCCGGCTTCGTGGGCACGGAAGCTCCCTACATCAACTATCTGCCTGAGTTCTATCAGGATGCTTATCCTTCCTTCTACAAGAACGACGACGGCGTGTGGGTTGACGGCTTCACCGAACCCGCTATGGAAGCTGCTCTGGCTCGCCTGAACGAGGGCTACACCAAGGGCTGGATCGATCCTACCACCCTGACCAATGGTACCAAGGACTGCCGCAACAAGTTCTATGACAACACCACCGGTGTGTTCACCTACTGGTCCGGCACCTGGGCAACCAACCTGAAGAAGAACCTGGAGAACAACGGTGTGGACGGCGAGCTGGTGGCACTGGCTCCTCTGGAAGGCTGCCCCAACTACATCGACCGTACGCCTCCTGTCTGGGCCATCTCTTCTACCTGCGAGAATCCTGAAGGCGTCTTCAAGTACTTCATCGACACCATCCTGGATGGCGGCGACATGCAGTTCCTGTGGACCTACGGCGTGGAAGACGTGCACTGGAGCACCAAGGCTGAAACCGTGTGCGGCAACACCTATGAAGAGGGTCAGTTCCACATGCTGGAGAGCCTGGAGATCCCTGGCACCCAGTACACCAAGCATCACACCGACCCTGTGAGCTCTCTGGCTTCCTTCGCGGATGGCTACTACAACCCCATCAACGAGATTGTGCAGCCTGAGAACCTGGAATCCAACCAGCTGTTCGCAGCCAACAGCCGTCCTGCAACCATCGTTCCTTCCACGGATGAGATGAGCACCTACAACGGTGACCTGACCACCCTGAAGAACGAGCTGATCGCCAAGGTGGCCATGGGCGAAATGACCTACGAAGAGGCCATGACCCGCTTCGCCAGCGAAGGCCAGGCTTGGTCCGATAAGATCGTTGAAAGCCTGAACGCTCTGAACTAATTGGTACATCGCCCTGCCGATGCTGATTGGCTTTGATAGGGTATCGCGTTGGGGAGGAGCGGCAGCAATGTCGCTCCTCTCTCCAACGATGTCTGTACTTCATTCCATGTCAAAGGAGGTCGTCGCATGGTAAGCGCTGCGCGCCGTGATATTCACAAGAAGCCCATCGGCCCACGGATCAAGAAGTATGCAGGTTTCTATCTGCTGTTCCTGCCCGTGCTTGCGTTCCTGATTGTTTTCCACTACTTGCCCATGTTCGGCATCTACTTCGCCTTCACCAAGTACACGATCATTAAGGATCCTGTGTGGGTGGGGCTGAAGAACTTCGAGCGTCTCTTCTCAATGCCGAACTTCTGGAATGCCTTCTACAATACCCTGGAGCTGAGCGTCATCAAGCTCCTGCTGACCACGGCTTTTTCCGTCATTTTGTCCCTGCTGCTGAACGAAATGGTGAACATCCACGCCAAGAAGACGGCACAGACCATCATCTACCTGCCGCACTTCATGTCCTGGGTTGTGACCGCCTCCGTTTTCCAGCTGATTCTTTCTCCCTCTACGGCCGGCTTGGTGAACCAGATTCTCATCAACCTGGGCGTAACGGATCAGGGCATCTACTTCCTGGGCAGCTCCCAGTGGTGGAAGACTGCCTACTACATCATTAACATCTGGCATGATACCGGCTGGGGCACCATCATCTTCATGGCAACCCTGACGGGCATCGACCCCGGCGTGTACGAGGCCGCCTCCATTGACGGCGCCGGACGCTGGAAGAAGATGTGGTATGTGACCATGCCTGCCTTGGCCAACACCATCATCACGGTGCTGATTCTGAACCTGGCCAAGATCATGAACCTTTTCGAAAGCGTTTTCGTTCTGCAGAATGACGCCGTCATGGACGTTTCTCAGGTTCTGCAGACCTACGTATACTATCAGACCTTCAATAGCGGCGGCATCCCCGATTACGGCTATACCACAGCCATTGGTCTGTTCCGCTCCTTGGTGGGCATGGTGCTGATGCTCGTCTGCAACTATGCCAGCAAGAAAGTCCGCGGCCGCGGCATTGTGTAAGAAAGGAGGAGCTGAAGATGGAAACTACGAAGTACGTTCCTCATGTCAAGAAGAGCCACAAGCACATGGGCGTGTTCCCTGTGGTAAACGGCGTTCTCTTCGTCATCATTTGCCTGATCATTTTGGTTCCTCTGTGGAAGGTCCTGGTTGACTCCCTGGATCTGACCACCGGTTACGGCATGAAGCTCTTCCCGGAGAAGTTCGGTTTTGAAGGCTATGTTACCGTGCTGACGAACCCCACCCTGGTAACGCCTCTGATGAACAGCGTCATCACCACCATCAGCGGCACGATTCTCGGTCTGCTGCTGTCCACCCTGGGTGCTTACGTGCTGATTCAGTTCGATATGCCCGGACGCGGCCTCTTCGCCGGTCTGCTCTTGTTCACGATGATCTTCTCCGGCGGCATGATCCCCAGCTACATCGTGATGCGCAACCTGGGCCTGACCAACACCCTGTGGGTGGTCATCCTCCTGCCGGCCATCAACGTGTACAACCTGGTGCTTATGCGCAACTTCTTCGAGGGCATCCCGAACAGCCTGTTTGAAAGTGCCACCCTGGACGGCTGCACGCCTATGCAGACCTTCTACAAGATTGCACTTCCTCTGTCCAAGGCTGCTCTGGCTTCCATCGGCCTGATGTTCGCCGTGACCTACTGGAACGACTACACCAACTATAAGCTCTACATCACCAAGTCGGACCTTTACAACTTCCAGATGAAGCTCCGCTCCATGATGATGGGCTCCAACCTGCCGACTGCTGTTGGCAGCGCAACGGAAAACACCGTGCAGAACGCCGCCGTGATTGTGGCCATCCTGCCTTTCATGATCCTGTATCCCTTCCTGCAGAAGTACTTCGTTAAGGGCATCAACATTGGTGCTGTGAAGGAGTAACACAGGCAGGAAAAGCAAGAGCCTGCGTCGAAAGAGAAGCGCAGGCTCTTTTCTTTGTAAATTGCATACAGAACGCTCAAAAAGGAGACGTGTGAATGAAAACGATTTTCTGGGCGGGGGATTCTACGGTGAAGCAGAACAGCATGCTGACCTTTCCGCAAACGGGCATTGGTCAGGTGTTTGACCGCTTTACCAAAAGGTATGAAGTGATGATTGCCAACATGGCGGAGAACGGACGCTCTACCAAGCAGTTTATTGATGAAGGCCGCATGGCGCCCATCTATGACCAAATCAAGAAGGATGATTTCCTGTTCGTTCAGTTTGGCCATAATGATGAGAAGATTGCCGATCCTGCCCGCTATACCGACCCGGATACGGATTTCTGCGTGAACCTGGAGAAATTCGTGAATGTAGCCCGCAACAAGGGCGCCCATCCCGTGTTCATTACGCCCCTGACCCGCAGAAAGCGGGAGACTGCCGCCTTCAGTCACGACCGCTGGGCAGAAGCCATGCGCAGAACGGGCGCTCGGCTAGATGTTCCTGTCATCGATTTGACCCGCATGAGCGAGGAACTGATTGACAGCATGACCGATGAGGAAAGCGCCAAGCTGTACATGATTTTCCCTGCAGGTATGTACAAGTATTATCCGGAAGGCAAGACGGACAACACCCATCTTCAGCCGGAAGGTGCCATGGTGTATGCAAGCTTGATCGCCAAAGGACTGAAGGAGCTTGGCGGCATCTATGCTGATTTGCTGTGTGATGAATACGACGAATGGACGGAGGTTCAGCCATGAGCGATAAGCTGTGGTGCGCTGATTGCGGAGACGGCACATACCGCAATCCGGTGCTGATGTGCGACTATTCTGATCCGGATGTGATCCGCGTGGGGGATACGTATTACCTCACGGCTTCCACCTTCAATTATGTGCCGGGTTTGCCGATTGTGACCTCCAAAGATCTGGTGAACTGGACGCTAAAAAATTACGCGCTGCCCAATATTCCTGAGGCACGCTACGCCACGCCCCGCCACGCCCGGGGCGTGTGGGCACCTGCGATCCGCTACCACCAGGGACGCTTCTACATCTATTACGGCATGCCGGATGAAGGCATTTTCATGGTCAGCACCGAGGATGCGTTGGGCACATGGGATGCGCCGGTATGCGTCCTGCCCGGCAAGGGGCTCATTGACCCCTGCCCCTTCTGGGATGATGACGGTACGGCTTGGGTCGTGCACGGTTATGCCAAGAGCCGCATCGGGTTCAAGTCGATTCTGGGCTTGTTCCCCATGAGCGCAGACGGAACCCATGCCATTGGGGATGACCATCTGATCTACGATGGACAGGCAACGCAGCCCACCATCGAGGGTCCCAAAATGTACAAGCGGGACGGATGGTATTACATCTTCGCACCGGCCGGCGGCGTGGCAACCGGCTGGCAGACGGTGCTCCGCAGTACCAGCATCCACGGCCCCTATGAGGAGAAGATCGTGCTCAAGCAGGGCGGTACCGTGGTGAACGGCCCGCATCAGGGCGGATGGGTGACCACTCCGGATGGCGAAGATTGGTTCCTGCACTTCCAGAGCCGCGGCCTGTACGGACGGATTCTCCATCTGCAGCCCATGCACTGGCAGGAAGACGGCTGGCCGTCCATGGGCGTTGAGGACGAGCATCCTGTGGATCCAGAGTCTGTGAAGGCTGGGGAAGACGCGGGCACAGCGGCATTGGCGGCGGCCTCTACGGATTGCGGCGTGCCGGCCATGCGTTACACAAAGCCCCATGCGCCGAAGATGCCGCAGACCTCCGAGCAGGCGTCGGATGATTTCACAGGGGATCATCTGGGCTTGCAGTGGCAGTTTATGGGCAACTGGCGGGAAGACTTCTTTACCCTTGAACATGGTCAATTAAAGCTGTATGCCTGCAAGCTTCCTTCCGGCGGCGAAACACTGTGGGATTGCCCGCAAACCTTGACGCAGAAGATTGCCTGCCCTGCCTTCACGGTGGATACCGGCGTGGAGGTGGCCAAGTTGCACGAGGGCGCCCAGGCCGGCCTGGCGCTCATCGGCGGCCAGTATGCAGGTGTTGCCCTGCGGGTAACGGCAGATGGCGTGCGGGTGGATTACATTCATTCCGCAGGGGTAAACAAGGCAGAGACCGTCCGTGAATCGGTGTATCTGGCCAAGAACACGCATCATGTGTCGCTGCGCATGATGCTGACGCCTACGGGCTATGACCAGGCAGAGGCGGTATTCAGCTGGAGCACAGACGGCCAGGATTACGAGACCATCGGCCAGCCCTTCAGCCCGGAGCGGGGCACGTGGGTTGGCGCACGTCCGTCCCTGTTCGCCATGCCGCTTCATAACGGCGATGATGCCGGCTATGCCGTCTTTGATGCCTTCCGTGTTACGCCGGCGAAAAGCTATCCCTTCGATTGCTAAACAAAAAGGAGCGGTCAGCCTTGCTCGTGACTGATCGCTCCTGAAAGATTTGATTTACTTGTCCAGCTTCACGCGGTTCTTCCGCCACAAACCCGATAGGTAGAAGCCGAAGAGAATCAACGCACTGATGCCGTTGGACACCACCACGGAGTACCACACGCTTCTCACACCCATGTGCATCACGTTGTCGAAGATGTAGAGGGAAGCAAAGCGGAAAACCCACAGTCTGGCCGCCTCAATGGACATGGTGACCTCGGTGTGCCCTGCCCCCTGGAACAAACCGGAGGTGGCGTTGTACACGCCGTTGGAGAAGCACCACAGGGCGAGAATGCTCAGAAAGTCTGCGGCCAAGGCGATAACCTCTTCATCGGTGGCGAAGATGCTGACAATGGCTGTGGAAATGGCGGGACGCGAAAGAATGATGCCGCCCACCAGCAGGAAGGCAACCGCGGCAATCATGGAGATCTTGTAACCCTTGTCTGCGCGGTCAGGCTGGTTAGCGCCCATGTTCTGCCCCGTAATGGTTGCTACGGCAGAACCGATGCCGTTGGAAGGCAGGGAAATCAAGCCGTTCACCTTGTTGCCGATGCCGTAAGCGGCCATGGCGTTGACACCATAGGCGTAAACGTTGCGGCTCATGAGCAGGAAACCAAACTGCATGGCACTGCTGCCAAGAGCGGTAGGCAAACCGATGCGGACAATATTCTTGAGCTTGTCCTTTTCCGGCTTCATCTTGGAAGGGTGCAGACGAATCTCAGCGTTGGGGCGGGTGAGGAAGAAGATCACCAGCATAGCGGGCACGGCCTTTGCCAGCACCGTAGCCAGGGCAGCACCGCCGGCGCCCCACTGGATGACGACCATCAGCAGAGGGTCAAGCACCATGTTGACGAGGATGCCCAGCAGGTTCATCAGCATGGGACGCACCGTGTCGCCATGCGCCTGCCGAATGGCCTGGAAGATGTTCACCGTGAAGAGGAACGGCATGTCACAGGCG
>CAVBFK010000338.1:0-3973 GCA_963594395.1 Lachnospiraceae bacterium | reverse complement strand
TTTCGGGGTGGGTGCGGGAGGGGGCTTTTGGCACAAAAGCCGCCCTCCCGCAAATCCTCTCCATTACTTATGCAAAAAGCTGAAGAGACCTTTCTTGGCTTCTTCTTCACCGCGGGTGATGGTGCCGACCTTGTAGCCGGTGTCGCCGATGACCTTCTGTAGCTTGTCGTCTGCAATGTCATTTTCGGTAACAATCACCGTTTCACCCTTGCCGCGGGAGGAGGAAACTTTCTTGATATCGGGGAAAGCGCGGCGCACCGCATCGTTGATGTGGCTTTCACACATGCCGCACATCATGCCGTCAACCTTTACGGTAATCTTCATCATGAAAAATCATCCTTTCTGGAGCTGTCGAAGGACAGCGGTTTATATACACTAACTGTAGACTTGAAAAAAGCGCGTCTTGCAACGCGCCTTCATTATAGAATGAATCAGGGTGGATGTCAAGCTTACAGTCCCAGTAGGAGCACCAACGCCATCAGCAGGGCGATCATCAGTAGAATCTTCAGCCGGGTCAGCCCTGTCCAGCCAAAGAAGGAAAGCCGGGGCTTGTGCTGATAGCAGGCTTCTACGCAGCGATGACAGCTGAAACATTCGGCGCTGGTGATAACGTCTTCCTGATTCAGCGTCAGCCCAGCGGGACACTTACTGCTGCATAGCTTGCACTTGCCGCAGGCCTTGAAGGAATCACTGGCGGCACTGGGCTTCTTGATGCGCAGGAGCAGGGCAGGGGGCAGAATGGAGAAAATAGCGCCCATGGGGCAGAGGAAGCGGCAGAAGAACCGCGGCACCATGGCCATGCCGATGATGATCAGCGCCAGCACAATGTATCCCACCCAATATGCCGCAGACGGAATGCTTCCGCCGACAAACTGGGCAAACACGTTCCAGGGGCTGATATCATGCAGGGATTGCTGATTGCCCGTGAAGCAGATAACCAGGATGACCGCAAGCACCACATACTTGAGGTACTTCAGCCATTGCGGGGGATTCAGCGGCTTTGCCTTGAGCCCCATCTTTTTCTTCAGCCAGCCGGCCATGGTGTAGACCGCGTCGCCCAAAGCGCCAAAGGAACAGGCATAGCCACAAAAGATGCGGCCGAAAAGCAAGGTGAAGGCCGTCAGGAGAATCAGCGTGGTGATGTGCGCAGACAGCTCCAGCGCCTCACCACCGCCCATGGAGGCGGCAATAGATTTTGCTCCGCCAAAGGCAGAGGTGAAAAGCCCCGGTGCAAGGAAGAAAAACGTCAGCTGACTCAATACCCGCAGGATGGTGATGGAATGCTTCTTTACAAAGGCAAGGATCTTCTGAAAGCTCATTTGGAAGCCTCCTTCAGCGCATCATCGACGGCATCCAGAATACCCCATGTGGTGGAGGTGGAGCCGGAAATAGCGTCCAAATCCGTGTGCTGAACGTCAATCACCTTGTTGATGATCTTCTTGGCATCCCGCAGATACGGCTTGTCTTCCCCTTCGGCAGAGGTGACGGTGATGCCCACGATGTAGCCGTTGCTCACGGTGACTTCCACGTCAATCATGCCGCCGTAGCCTTCACCGCTGCCGGTGTAGACACCGTCCAGCAAAGGTCCGGGATCCATGGCGGCGTAGGCGGCCGCCGCGTCATTGACCTGCGGATCGGCATCGGCCTGGTTCAGCTGCACCAGCTGATAGACGCCAATGCACACAAGCAGACTAAGGGTCAGCACCCAGCGCAGCCAGATGGATTTCTTTTTCAAGAATACTCCCTCCAACATTCCACGAATAAATGAAAAATTAGCCGCGGCAATCAACCGTGGCTTGGAAAGAAAACCGGAGAGACTGAGCCGCAAGCTTTGAACCTGCGGCTCAGTCGAATAGGCTTATTCGGCGGGAGCGTAGTGGAATTCCACATCCACCGCATCAGCAACGTCGGAAGCGATGGTCACGGTGTAGTGGATGTCGGTAGGCAGTTCCTTGCCGGACACATCGAAGGACACCGTCAGCACGCCGTCGTTGTTCTCAACGGAGGAAGCAGACTCGCACACCACCACGGTTTCAGCCTTGCGGCCGGAGCCCTGGGTGTAGGACAGGGTGTAGGAAGCGGCATTCTCCAGACCAGCCACATAAGCGGCGGTCACAGACTCGTCGTTGGAGACCTTCACGCCTTCGGTGCTCAGCTGAACCTTCATCTCGGTTTCGCCGTCAGCCAGGGCGGGAACGTCATCCTCAGCCACCGTGGGGGTCTTGTAGTCCAGCACCAGGCTGTCAGCTTCTACCGTCACATCAGCGTAGCCTTCGGAGATCAGGGTGATGCGATAGTCACCGTTGCCAAGATTAGCGAAGCGCTCGAAGCTGTTGGTGATGGAAACCTCGATGTAGTTGCCGTGGTTGAAAGAGAAATAGCAGTCTCTGTGCAGTACGTTGCCGGCAAATACGTCGTCTTCCGTATCAAACACGCCGTCAGCGCCTGCCCACTGCAGCTTGGCACCCTGGAAGTGCAGGGCATAGTCCATGAAGGCGGCCAGCTTGTCACCGGCTTCCTTGTTCTCAGCGTAGGTGGCCTTTTCTTCGCCCTCGTACAGGGTGTTCAGGGTTTCTTCGTCCAGGCTGGTTACAGAGCCCTTGGTGTAGCCGTCGAAGGCATCCAGGTACACATACATGGTCAGGTCAGCGTAGCCGTCGCCGTGAGCCATGGACTTGGTGCCGTTCTCACCATTGCCCAGATAAGCCGTGCCGGCGCTCTTCACCTGAGCGTTAGCGTTCACTTCGCGGGCGCTGTAGATGCCGTTGGCATACAGTTCCTTGCAGGCATAGGAGGTCATTTCGCTTTCGTCTACAAGGGTGATCTTTTCATACTGTGCCATGAAGGCATCCAGCTGAGCATTGGTGGTGCCTGCTTCGGTCAGCGCCTGAGCGGCTTCCACAGTGGACTTCTTTACCTTCACGGGAACGCTCTTCAGGCCAACGATCTGGTAGCCGGCAACGCTCTCGGTGTACACGGTGTTGGTGTCGGGAGTGTAGCCGGTGGAATTGTCCGTGTCCAGACGGGTGTTGGAGCTGAATACAACGCCGGGAACCTCGGTGGTGTTCAGGTTCAGGGTGTAGCCGGTGGGAGCATTCTCATCAGCAACGATTTCATTGCTGAAAGTGTACTTGGTGCCGTCGTCTTCCTTCACTTCCACCACGTTGGCGAAACTGCCGCGGAACAGGCCGTAGCCAACAGTAGCGCGGGACACCACGTCGTACATGCCGCTGTCATTGTCCCAGGTGTTCTTCTGCACACCGGCGTAGGGATCGGCATCGTCGGCGGAAGAATAGCTGTAGTGCAGATATTCTTCACTGGTGGCGGTCAGGTCGGGGTTCTCGGTATCGAAGGTGTCGCAAGCAGCGGGATTCTCAATCTCGCCGTACCAGAAATCGGCATAAGACATCTGGGTATAGCCATACAGATATTCCGTGGACTCGGTTGCTTCCGCCTCGGCGGAAACGTTTACCGTGCCGAGCATGAGTGCCGCGCAGAGCGCAAGAGCAAGTTTCCTCTTCATGATAAACCTCCTCAATGATGTGAAAGTTTCCATGCGCTAATTAATTAGCCATGACTAACATAACGGTCGGAAGTATAGCATAGTGTAGACTAACTGTCAACCATAATTTCGAGAATGTGTGTAAGAAGTGTGTAAAAACAATGATGATGAAAATAAAAAGCGACTTTTGAAGTCGACTTCAAAGGAAAAATGCACCCCGAAGAGTGCAGGGGCGATCGGAAAGCCCCTGCTCGCGACCCAGAGCGAAATATTTTTGCTGGACAGCAAGATTATCACATGGAACAGACAGCTCATGCTCCATCTTCCAGGGGCTTTGCGGTCGCCCCTGGACCCTTCGCATGCACTACTTATAACGATGGCTTGTATTGAAACTAAAAAGAGGCGGAAGACGACTTCTTAAAAGGAGTGCACCGAAGGTTTCCAAAGGGCGACCGCAGACTTCGTCTGTTC
>CAVBFK010000337.1:0-2085 GCA_963594395.1 Lachnospiraceae bacterium | reverse complement strand
GTTCTTGCTTCCATGATGCTCATGACCGCCGCTTCTGCCCTGGCTGACAACACCGAGGTTGCCAACGAGGACGGCACCACCACCGTGACCACCGAGAAGGGCGCAACCTTCACCTACGATAAGAACGACTTCGAGACCACCGTTGACGAGAACGGCAACATCGAAGTGAAGTACACTAAGGAGACCTCTGCTGACGTCCGCTTCACCGTTGAGTTCGTGGCAGACACCACCGCTGAGAGCTACATGGCTGAGGCCGCCGGCGATGCAGAAGTGACCAAGACCACCGCTTTCGACGAGGACGAGTCCGTTGAATGGATGACCTTCGAGAAGGAAGAAGCCGGCGAGACCTACACCACCACCACCACCGTTTATGCCCGCGACTATGAAGGCGGCTGCTACGTGGTGACCGTGTACAGCTACTACACCAACAGCGATGCTGAGACCGCTGAGTCCACTGAAGAGACCTCTGATGAAGAGGGCGAGACCAGCGAGCTGGCTTCCCTGGAGCAGATCCTGGGCAGCCTGAGCTTCGCCAAGTAAAAACGTCGCCACAGTGGCAAACCCACCCTGAGTTATTAATAGTCTGAGGCTGATGCCAGAAATGGCATCAGTCTTTTTCCTGTTCAAGCATCTTTTTCTATTGACACTTATAGAAAGTTTCTATATAATAATTTCAACTCTTTGCACTGCATACCATTCCGCAAGGAATCCTCAACAGTACAAACTGAGCAGGCGATGCACCGTAAGGTCATGGGGCCGGGCTGTGGAGACAGCAGCAGCATGTAGCATTCAGCACATCTGTGGGACAGTTGTATGTTCCACGGGTGTGCTTTTTCATACCCAGGGAAGCAACAAAGAGAATCCATTTCTTGAAAGGTGACTCTTTTATGGCAACCAATGAAACCATGCGCACGCTGCACATCGGCAAAAAGGTCGATGAAAACGCCGTCATCCGCAAGCTGTCCCTCACAAGCATCATCGGTAACGCGGTTCTGTCCGGATTCAAGCTCTTCGCAGGCATCTTCGGGCACTCCAGCGCCATGCTTTCCGACGCGGTGCACTCCTTCTCCGATGTGCTGACCACCATCATCGCCTTCTTTGGCGTGAAGATGTCCAAGAAAGACGCCGACCAGACCCATCCTTTCGGCCATGAGCGGGTCGAGTGCATCTCTTCCCTTTTCCTGGGTCTGCTGCTGATGGCAACAGGATTCGCCATCGGCAAAACCGGCGTGGAAAGCATCCTCTCCGGCAATTACGCCTCCATGACGGTGCCCGGGAGCATT
This sequence comes from Lachnospiraceae bacterium, assembly GCA_963594395.1. Taxonomy (GTDB): domain Bacteria; phylum Bacillota; class Clostridia; order Christensenellales; family Aristaeellaceae; genus CAKUFA01. The sequence continues at coordinate 802 of CAVBFK010000337.1, read as the reverse complement.
GCCCTCATCGCCGCTATCATTTCCATTGTCGGCAAGGAAGCCATGTACTGGTACACCCGCTACTACGCTAAACTCATCAATTCCGCGGCCTTTATGGCAGACGCGTGGCATCACCGCTCCGATGCCTTCTCATCCGTAGGCTCCCTCATCGGCATCGGCGGCGCCATGTTGGGCTATCCCGTGCTGGATAGCGTCGCCAGCGTGGTCATCTGCCTGTTCATCCTCAAGGTGTCTTACGATATTCTGAAGGACGCCATTGCCAAATTGCTGGATACCTCCTGCGGCGAAAAGTACGAGGCGGAAATGCGCCGCTTTATGGAACAGCAGGAAGGCGTGGAAGGGGTGGATGTGCTGCGCACCCGCATGTTCGGGAATAAAGTTTATATTGAAGCGGAGATTCGGGTGAATGGCGATAAGCCCCTGCGGGAGAGTCACGCCATTGCGGAAAAGCTCCACAATAGCGTGGAAAGTAGCTTTCCCAATATTAAGCATATCATGATTCACGTAAACCCGACGGACGAATAACAATGGGTCAAGGGTCGAAGACCCTTGCAGGGTCCAGGGGCAGCGCCCCTGGTAGGGCATGGGGCGAAGCCCCAAACCCAGCGCAGTCGCGAAGCGCAACTGCGCGCGGCAAAAGAAAACTGTCTGTTTTACAGGAAACCTCCGGAACCGTTTCGTGTTCGCTTTCCCAAGGCGAGTGCATATCATAATTCCAGGGGCTTTGCGGTTACGGGTCGAAGACTCCGCCCTCTGGACTCCTTTGCGCACTCCTTTTTAAGGTTGTGGGTAATGCAACATA
>CAVBFK010000336.1:0-3870 GCA_963594395.1 Lachnospiraceae bacterium | reverse complement strand
TGGACGGCGGCAGGGGACTCATCTCTGCGGACTTCCTTCATCAGATGACAGAGAAGCATATCAATACCACCATGCAGACCAACGAGGAAGAACGGTACGGCTATTGCTGGCAGTGCTGGCGGACGCGGAACGGCTGGGCATTGTATGGCATGGGCGGCCAACTGGCGGTTGTCTGCCCGGAAAAGCAGGCCATTCTGACCACCATTGCTGATACGCGGCTGGATCCCTTTGGTGTCCAGCGCATCTACAATGCTTTCTTTGAAGAGCTTTATCCCGCCATTGGTCAAGCGGACATGCCTTTCACGGCGTATCAGCTAAAAACACAGCACTTTACAAGCTGTCCGGCAGAAAAGACGCCTGCAGGCAGATACATTTTTGCGCTTGAGAATCCTCTTCATCTGCGCTGGATGGAGCTGGACAGCAACTGTCTGCACTATGAGAATGATCGCGGTGAGGTAGAACTGCCGTTCCTTCCGGGTGAAAATCTGCCGGCAAAATTCCCCGGCTGGGATGCACAAGCACTCGTTTCTGCCGGCTGGACAGAGGATGGAATGCTTCACTTGCGCTGCAATGAAATTCAGTGGGAGCCCTGCGGATTTGAACTTCTGCTTTGCTTCCAAGACAACATGCTGACGGTGCAGGCTAGGTGCTGTTCGTCGGAAAAAACACGGTTCTACGACGGCGTGGCCACGGGCGTTTGCAATGCATAAAAGAATGGAGATTTGTTCAAGATGACGGAAGTACAGATCCGCAGGGCAGAAAACAAGGATATCCCTACGATTGATAAGCTGCTTTTTCAGGTGCACAAGGTGCACAGCGATGTTCGCCCTGATCTTTTCAAGGCAGGCGCCAAGAAATATACGGATGAAGAGCTGAAGGCAATTATCGCAGATGACAAGACTCCTGTTTTTGTGGCAGAGTCAGACGGCGAGATTTGCGGCTATGCATTCTGCATCCACAAGCAATTTCCTGCCGATTCCAGCATGACGGACGTCAAGAGCCTGTATATTGATGACCTGTGCGTGGATAGCGAAGCACGCGGCCATCATGTGGGCACACAGCTGTATCAGTATGTGCTGGATTATGCCAAGGAGCACGGCTACTACAATGTTACGCTGAATGTTTGGGCCGATAATAAGAAGGCACTGGGCTTCTATGAGAAGATCGGTCTGCGGGTGCAAAAGATCGGCATGGAAAAAATTCTGTAATCGATTGCATTTTTCTGTACCCTGCTCTATAATGAGGGAAATACCCATAAAGGAGTGATGGCAATGCCTACGGATCTCGAAATTGCACAGCAGGCACAACCTCGTATGATCGGAGAAATTGCTGAGAAGGCAGGTATCCCGCAGGAAGCACTGTCCATGTACGGTCGGCTTATGGCAAAGGTGGATCCTGCCCTTTTGCCTAAGAAGGATCACAAGGCAAAACTGATTCTTGTCACGGCCATCAATCCTACTCCTGCCGGTGAGGGCAAGACCACGGTGAGCGTCGCTTTGGCAGACGGTATGTCGAAGATCAGCAAGCGTTCCATGCTGGCACTCCGTGAGCCCAGCCTTGGCCCGGTGTTCGGCATGAAGGGCGGTGCCGCCGGCGGCGGATATGCCCAGGTTCTGCCCATGGAGCAGATTAATCTGCACTTCACGGGAGATCTTCATGCCATTACGGCCGCAAACAATCTGCTGGCGGCCATGATTGATAATCATATTCAGCAGGGTAACAAACTGGGCATCGACCCCCGGCAAATTACCTGGCGCCGCTGCCTGGATGTTAATGACCGCCAACTGCGGCAGATTACCTCCGGCCTGGGCGGAAAGCCGAACGGCATGCCTCGCGAGGACGGCTTTGATATTACCGCCGCCAGTGAGGTCATGGCTGTGTTCTGCCTGGCAAAAGACCTTCATGATTTGAAGGAACGCTTGGCACGCTTGCAGGTTGCCAGAACCTTTGACGGCAAGGCCGTAACCGCAGGGGATCTCCATGCCCAGGGCGCGATGACGGCCCTTTTGCGGGATGCTCTCCAGCCCAATCTGGTACAGACATTGGAAGGCACGCCCTGCCTGATGCACGGCGGTCCTTTTGCCAACATTGCTCACGGCTGCAACAGCGTCATTGCCACCACAACGGCCATGTCTCTGGCAGATTATGTGGTGACGGAGGCAGGCTTCGGTGCGGATCTCGGCGCAGAAAAATTCTTGGATATCAAGTGCCGCCAGACGGGCATCTGGCCCGATGCGGTGGTGATTGTCGCCACGGTGCGCGCACTGAAGCATCACGGCGGATGCCCGAAAGATCAGCTGAGCGCGGAAAATCTTCCTTGCCTGGAAAAGGGCATGGCCAATCTTCTGCGGCATATTGACCACATCAAGAATGTTTGGCATCGCCCGGTGGTGGTGGCCATCAACCGCTTTGTCAGCGATACCGAGGCGGAAATGAATCTCCTGCGGGAGGCTTGCCAAAAGGTCGGCACCCCTGTGGAGCTTTGTGACGGCTGGGCACACGGCGGCGAAGGCGCTAAAGATCTGGCCGCAACGGTTTGCCGTCTGGCCGATGAAGAGAAGGATAACACGCCTTCCTATACCTATCCTGCGGAGATGCCGCTGAAGGATAAGATTGAAACGATTGCCAAGACCATTTACGGCGCCGCAGATGTATCCTTTGGGGCCGGCGTGGTTAAGCAACTGGATAAGCTGACGGCGGAAGGCTGGGGCAACTGCCCGGTGTGCATTGCCAAAACGCAGTATTCCTTCTCGGATGATGCAAAGGCATTGGGTGCACCCTCTGGCTTTACCCTCCATATTCGCAGTGTTCGCTTGAGCGCAGGCGCCGGCTTTGTGGTGGTTTTTGCCGGAGACATTATCGCCATGCCGGGTCTGCCGAAGGTTCCTGCGGCAGAAAATATTGACGTGGATGAGAACGGAAAAATCACGGGTCTGTTCTGATTTACAGGCCGTAACGGCGTTGACAACCCCGAAGAATCCTGCTAGAATAGGCACGTAAGGCCATGAGGGGAAGAGCGTTTGATCGCCCGCCTAAAAGAGAGGAAGTCTTTGGCTGAAAGCTTCCGACGGTGCGCAGACGGAGACAACCCGGAGCCTTTTGGCGAGAGCTGAACGCATGCCCAGCGTTATCGGGGCAGATGAGGCGGCGGAAGATGATTCACGTCGCGAAGCACGGGTGGCACCGCGAAGATGATTCGCCCCATGCAGAAGAATGCTGCATGGGGCTTTTATACACCCATGCTGTGGTAGAGGAGGAGAAAATATGCTGACCCAAGCCCCCAGAGGGACCCGCGATGTACTGCCGACAGACAGCTATCGCTGGCAATATGTAGAGGATAAGATGCGTCATGCCGCCGCTGAGGCAGGCTTCCGCGAAGTTCGTACCCCTGTGTTCGAGCATACGGAGCTGTTCCTGCGCGGTGTGGGCGATACCACCGATATTGTGCAGAAGGAAATGTATACCTTCAAGGATAAGGGCGACCGTTCCATTACCTTGAAGCCTGAAGGAACCGCAGGCGCCGCCCGCTCCTTCCTGGAGAGCAACCTGTATGCCGATGCACTGCCCTGCAAGATGTACTATCTGAATGCACCCATTTTCCGCTATGAGGCGCCCCAGAGCGGCCGCCTCCGCGAGCATCACCAGTTTGGTCTGGAGTGCTTCGGTGCACAGGAAGCCACGGCAGATGCAGAGCTGATTCTGCTGGCCTATAAGCTGCTGAGCTCCTTGGGCGTGAAGAACCTGTCTGTCAATATCAACTCCATTGGCTGCCCGACGTGCCGTCCCAAGTATCATGCCATGCTGAAGGAATATCTGTCCGGCAAGCTGGATCAGATGTGCACCACCTGCCAGAGCCGCTTTGAGCGGAAT
>CAVBFK010000335.1:0-2968 GCA_963594395.1 Lachnospiraceae bacterium | reverse complement strand
ATCCATGGCACTCCGTGCAGAGATCGTGTTTGACAATCTGCATCATTTCTTGGCCGGAGATCCGATCAACCTCGTTTCTCTTGATTAAGCAAGCCAACAACAAAGGCGATAGGAACATGCATGAACGTTCCTATCGCCTATTTGTTTACTTTTGCGCCTGCCGAATCAGTCTGCCCGTTAAAACATAGGTAGTCACGCCCATGGCAATCGCATCTGCCCCGGCGGCAATAATCATGCTGACGCTGACACCGATCATGCCCATTTTCGGGATGAGGATCATCGAAGCAAGGATCACCAGCAACACGCCCACACCATGAAGCACGGACATAATCCGCAGCCTGCGCATAATGGTCAGCGGCACTTCAAAGAAATACAGCAATGCCAAGCTCAGGGTAGACAGCAGAACAATGGGCAACTGCCACGTATAGTCTGCAATGCTTTCCCCGTAGATGAGCTGCAGCCCCCAGTCGCCCAGAATGGCGCCGCCGAGAATCACCACCGCTGCCATCAGCAGAATAGCGCCCAGGGTTTTGAAGACATTCTTGCGGAAGCCTTGCAAATCACCGGCTGTCCATTGCTCCGACAGCGGCGCCACCAACGGACTGTAGATGAAACTGCTTCCCGTTTGAATAATGACTGCCGGCATAGCAATGGAGCTGTAAATGCCAAGGGTACTGCTTCCCTCATACATCTCCAGCAGATACCGCGGAATGGAGGCCAGCAGAACCATCAGGGCGCCGTTGAGCATCATGGGCCACGCTTCCCGCAGAAGCGGTGCGCACCGCTTGCAGGAAAGGTCGACTTGAAGCGGCACCAGGCGCAGGGTCATCGGCACATCGTACACCAATACAATCAGCATCGCGGCCGCCGCCATCAAAGTCAGCGTCAGCAAAAGATCGTGCCAAAGGAGCATGGTCACAATGAAGATAACCAGGGTTGCCGCGCCGCGCATCAGGAAGGAATAGCAGCTGTAATCCATCCTCCACGCCTTCTGCTGTTCAGCCGCCAGTGTGTCCACCAAGGCTTCGCTAAGCTTAAACACCATGTACATGATGATGCACAGGCGTTGGTTCTGGGTGTACTGCTGGTTTATCAGCATAAACAGCGCGCATCCGCCTACGCCCACCAGGCAGGTCAGAATTCGTGTAGACAGATATCTTCCCGCCGGGTACTTGTTGGCTGTATCCGATACCTGAAAAACCCGCAGGGAGAACGTTGCGATCACATAAAAGAAATTGGTGATGGAAATAGCAAGGGTTAGAACGCCGCATACTTCATAGGAGGCCAGCCGTACGGAAAGCACGGAAATCAGCCACTGGCAAACCAGATAAAACAGCGATCCAACCGAATTGAAGAGCATGTTTTTGCCGAGGGACTGGCGCTTAATCTGCTGTGTCATGGGCTTTTTCGTCCTCAAGTTTCTTCTCCTCAATGGCTTCATGCTGTGCAAGCCGCTGCAGTTTGTATTCCAGCTGGGAAAGTTTAATGCTCATCAGGAACACCTTCACCAGCAGAACGAAGATGATGCACAGGAACACAAAATTAACAGGTGACGCGACCCCCAGCAATTCTGCCGCACGAATAACCAGGTTCGGGAAAATACCCATCAGCACCAGCAGAAGCGACGATATCAGCCAGAATACGGCATCCTGAATGGTCACCTGAGCGTTGCGGATTTTTTTCAGCACCCAGACAAAGGTCAGAATCGAAACAAGCAGCAACAGAACGCGCAGTGTGGTAGACATCTTCACCCCTCCTTCTTTCGTGCGAATTGAAAGACATAAATAGAGCAGAGCATGTTCAGCATGTACAGGATAGAGCGGGACAGATTCAGGTAGCTCGTGCCTGCCACGCGTTCATGCATTTCCACCTGCACCTCTGCCACCTTGGCGCCGCCGCGGATGAGATACGCAATGGTATCCGGTTCCGGGCCGTAGTTCATGCCTCCGGCGAACTGGTGAATCATTTTACGGCTGAACAAGCGCATACCGCTGGTGGGGTCGGTCAGCCGTTTGCCCGTGGTCAGATACATGCCATGGCTCAGCAGGCGGCTTCCCAGCATGCGGCTGGTCATGGGTTTGGGCTTAGACACAAAGCGTGAACCGATGACGATATCGCAATGCTCGTGCTCCATGGTTGCGACCATCTCACCAATGTAGGCTGCATCATGCTGGCCGTCACCGTCAAACTGGAGCACCGCATCATAGCCTTGCTCCCACGCATAGCGCATACCGGCCTGAAAAGCTCCCGACAAGCCCAGATTCACCGGCAAATCCAGCAGGTTGAAATGATTCTTTCGGCAGATTTCCGCGGTATGATCCTTGGAGCCGTCATTCACGACCACGTAGTCATACTGAGGATAGCGCTCGATAATCTCACGAACAACCCGCTCAATATTGGCCTCTTCATTGTAGGCCGGAATCAAAAGCATTAAACGCATGATGCTTCCCTCTTACTTCTTTGAAAGGTCATTGCTTTTTTCACTGGAGCTGTAGAACTTCGTCAGCGCACGGGCAATCCCCTTAGGCCAGAACATCCGAAACATCTGCTCATCCTCTTTCGTGCGCATGGATTCCCCGATGACACGGCTCGTTTCGGATCCTTCATGGATGCGATGGCACATGAGCGGCTTGGCGCAATAGAAGAAGCGCTCTTTCCCGTGCGACAGGCGTTCCCACGTCTGCCAGTCCAGATTGCTCTTAAAGCCCGATTGAAACAGCGGCATAGGCAACACCGACTTGTGATAGGTCACCGACGGACAGCAGATGCCGTTGCCAAAGCGGAGGCTCCAGCGCTTGGCGAAAGGGCGGCGCTGCAGGCAGCGGAAGCGAAGCGGCCATTGCAGAATGCGCTTGATCTTTAGGAGCTTTCCTTTGGCGGTTTTCTCATCACCGCGGAGCTCGTAATAATCTGTGAAGAACAGATCGAATCCCTGTGCCATGGCCTTTCGCATAGCATCGCCGTAGCC
>CAVBFK010000334.1:0-2298 GCA_963594395.1 Lachnospiraceae bacterium | reverse complement strand
CGGAACCTATGATTGCATTGCCATGATGTGCTTCTATGATGTGTGCCGAGAAAAAGTCACCTTCAGAGATGTGGAGGCCATGGAAGAAAATCTTATGCTGCCGTCTTTCAGAAAACTGCGGTTCGTGAATATCAACCGTCCCTTCTGGAAGAAGATGATGCACACGGCCTTCACGAAGGCTAAATCCCGCTGTGATGCCTGGCACGACTACGAGATGCACGTGCAACCCTACGATGCAGACAAGCCCATTACCTATGACTTTACTACCTGCCCCACGGCAGAGTTTGCCAAGCAGTTTGGCTATACGGATATTGTGGCCGCCCTGTGCAATGTGGATTACGTCTGCCTGCAGCAGCTGCACGCCCGACTCATTCGCACGGGTACCTGCGTGGATTGTGATCGGTGCGACTACTGCATTGCAGGGGATCAGGACATGCAGGCGCTGGCCGGACACGAAGAATACGTTGATGAAGCGGGGTTCCGCAGAAATCGGAAATGAGAAGCATGCACAATAACCAACCGACGGCGTTCTATCATCTTCCCGGACTGTTTGAGTTTTACGATCTGTACTGCCTGTTTCTGCCCCTGTTTCGGGAGCATCGGGAATATTTCTATGACTGGTGTGAGATCGGTTCCATGTACGGCGCGCCGTCCGGGTGCCTCTGGGGCGGGGGAAGGGTCAGCGACAGCGAGTGTGACCCGCGTGCGGCGGTGGCGCTGGCAAGAAAGTACGGCATTTCCGCGCGGCTGACCTTCAGCAATTCCCTCCTGCGGGAAGAACATTTGCAGGATCATCGGTGCAACACCCTGTGTGCTCTCTTGTCGGAAGATGCACCCGTGCAAAACGGCGTGATTGTTCACTCTGAGCTGCTGACGGACTATCTGCAGAAGCAGTATCCGAAGCTCTATCTGGTATCCTCCACCACCAAGGTGCTGACGGATTTTCAGGATTTTCGGCAAGAGGCAGAACGGGAAGCCTTCTGCTATGTGGTGCCGGATTTTCGGCTGAACAAGGCTTTTGACAAGCTGAATGCCTTGCCGCAATCCTTGAAGAACAAGACGGAATTCCTCTGCAATGAGTGCTGTTTCTTCGGATGCAAGGATCGGAAACAGTGCTATGAAGCGGTGAGCCTGAAGAACCTGGGGGAAGACCGCGCAGAGCATCACTGCACGGCGCCTAATGCATCGGAGGGCTATCGATTCTCAAAGGCTATGAAGAACCCAGGATTTATCAGCATCGAGGACATTCAGCATACCTATCTGCCTATGGGATTCACCCAATTCAAGATCGAAGGCCGCGGCCTTGGCAGTGCCATGGTGCTGGAGTTTTTGCTCTACTACATGGTGAAGCCGGAGCATCAGCTGGAGGTGCGGGAAGCCATCTACCTGGATGCCATGCTGGATCTGTTCTGACAAGCTTCTATCCGAGCAACGAAACGAGGAGCACTGATTGTCTCAGCACTCCTCGTTTTTGCAATCTATGCTTATCGTGCTACGGTTAATTCCTCAGCCATGAACTTCTTGTGCCAGCGGCGGTAGAGGATCAGGGAGATGGACGTACCCACGATCCAGCCCACAGGCCAGGACATCCAGATGCCCGTAACGCCCCAGAAGCGGGAGAACACCCAGGACAGCACCACACGCAGCACCAGGTCGGTCATGGTGGCCACCATGAAGACGAACATCTGCTGTGCACCGCGGATGATGCCGTCGTAGGTCAGCTTGGTAGCCACTACGAAGTAGAAGGGCGCTACGATGTTCAGGAAGTCTACGCCGATCTGCGCGGCGGCGGCGTCACCATCCGTAATGAACAGGCCAATCAGCGGACGGCCGAAGATCAGGTAAACGGCGGTGAACATAACACCGAAGCCGCCGGCTAGGAGCCAGCCCCACAGGGTGCCGGTGTGCACGCGTTCCTTCTTGCCGGCGCCGATGTTCTGCGCAGAATAGTTGCTCAAGCCGTTGGAAATGGCAGTCACCGAGGTGATGGTCAGGTTGTTGAGCTTGATGGCCGCGGCATATCCGCCCATGGCGGCCGTGCCGAAGGAATTGATGATGCTCTGAATGATGATGTTGCCGATGGAGATGAAGCCTTGCTGGAAGGCGCTGGGGATGGCCACATGAAGAATCTTGCCCAGGATGGGGAAGGAGAACAGCTTGCTGTCGCCTTCATGCTTCAGGGAGTGGACCTTCTTCAAGATGGCGACCAGTGCCGCGATACCGCTCAGGCTCTGGCACAGGAAGGTTGCCCAAGCCACACCGGCCACGCCCATGTGGAATTCCTTCACGAACAGGATA
>CAVBFK010000333.1:0-2139 GCA_963594395.1 Lachnospiraceae bacterium | reverse complement strand
TTTCACTCCCTGCGCGGCCATCGCACACTCCTTTGGTGCACGGGTAGCCATTCAGCTGGCCAGCGATGATCCGACGATTTTCACCAAGCTTGTGTTCACAGGCGCGGCCGGTATTCGGGAGCCGCAGAGCGAGGCCGGCAAAAAACGGTCGGCACAGTATAAGCGACTGAAAGGCATTTGCGAGGGCATGAAGAAGGCGAAGATTTTCGGAAGCCTTCCGCAAAAGGCAGAGGATGCCTTGCGCAAAAAGTACGGCTCGGCAGACTATAACGCCCTGGATGAGGAAATGCGCAAGACCTTCGTGAAGGTCATCAATCTGGATTTGACAGATCGTCTGCCCAAGATCCAGCAGCCCACCCTGCTCTTGTGGGGCACCAAGGATACCGCTACGCCCCTTTGGATGGGCAAGAAGATGGAAGAAATGATCCCTGACGCAGGCTTGGTGGAACTGCAGGACGGCACGCATTTTGCTTACCTGGAGCAGTGCGGCAGATTCTGCACGATTGCGCGTCATTTTTTGCTGGAGGATTGACGGATGACATTCGGCGATTGGCTTAAGGTTCTTGGTATCACGCTCGGCATGGTGCTGGCCATGCGCAGCCTGGTGCATTATTTTCAGCTGGAGAGCTACCAGTTTCCGGGTTACTATCGCACCTTGAAGCGCAATGCCAAGCGTGCCATCCTTCCCGGATTCCTGCTGGGATGCACGGCAGGGGTGATGAACACCATGCGCATGATGCTCGGCAAAAGCACCATCAGCAGTGCCGTTTATGCCGCCGTGGTGGTGTGCATTGGCGAGTTGATCGGCCGCCTCATGCGGGACAACAAGGCCAAAAAGCCGCTGAATGTGACCCCTCGTGTCAAGCGGCTGTACGCTGTATCGACGGTGGTGTTTGCACTGATCAGCTGGGGCGTTGCGGCCACACTGGGTAGCATCTGGCTGTGGGTGCTTCCTGTCCTGCTCCCTGCCATGGTGGCGCTGGGCGGACTGTGCGCCTGGCCCATTGAGAAATTGATCAGCGAGCTGTATTTCCGCGATGCTCAGCGGAAACTGAAGGAGCGGCCGGATCTTATCAAAATCGGCATTACGGGAAGCTACGGCAAAACCAGCGTGAAATTCATCCTCGGTACCCTGCTGAGCGAGAAGTACCAAACACTGGTGACGCCTTCCAGCTTTAACACCCCCATGGGCGTTACAAAGGTCATCCGCACCAAACTGCAGCCTGCCCATCAGGTCTTTGTGGCAGAAATGGGCGCACGTCATGTGGGCGACATTAAGGAAATGTGCCGCCTGGTTCACCCGACGTATGGCGTTCTGACCTCTGTGGGACCTCAGCATTTGGATACCTTCAAGACCATCGACCGCATTAAGAAGACCAAGTACGAGCTGATGGATGCCATCCCTGAAGGTGGTTGCTGCTTCTTCCCCAATGACGGCGCCATCTGCACGGAGCTGTACACGGCGACCACCAAGGAAAAGCGGCTGTGCAGTATGCAGGCAGATGAGCGCGCCGATGTGTGGGCGGAAAACATTACGGTTTCCCCGGAAGGAAGCAGTTTCCTGCTGTGCACCAAGGACGGCAAGACGCCCTGCACCACAAAGACGCTGGGCGAACATAATATTCAGAACATCCTGCTGGCGGCTACGGTCTGCTTCCATCTGGGGATGAGCGCTAAACAGATTGCCCGCGGCATTGCCAAGGTGGAACCGGTGGAACATCGCCTGCAGATTCTGCCCAACCGCGGCGGCATGACCGTCATTGACGATGCTTTCAACAGCAATCCCAAAGGTTCTGCGGCGGCACTGCGCGTGCTGGCGGCCTTCCCGGGCAGAAGAATCATCATCACCCCCGGCATGGTGGAACTCGGCAGCGGCGAAGAAGAGTACAACCGCGACTTCGGCCGGCAAATGGCTGAATCGGCCGACGTTGCCATTCTGGTGGGCAAGAGGCACACCGAGCCGATTGTGCAGGGCTTGCAGGAAAAGAACTTCCTGAGAGAGAACATTCACGTTGTCAATAGCCTGGCAGAGGCAACCACCCTGCTGAACCAAATCGGGCAGAGCGGCGACGTGGTGCTGTTTGAAAATGACCTGCCGGACAACTATTCCGAGCAGTAACAGCGGAGGAAATATGAGCG
>CAVBFK010000332.1:0-7021 GCA_963594395.1 Lachnospiraceae bacterium | reverse complement strand
AACGCTTTGCGCCTCTCCTAACATCAACGGGTCAAGGGACTTCGTCCCTTGACCCGTTAGTTCTTATTGACGCGGTTTGTGAAAAACTCTATAATGTCCTTGTATGCAATGTACAGAGGAGGTAGCGCATGAAGCGATTGATGCTGATCCTACTGGGGCTGATGCTGATCTGCCCGGCGGCGTTCGCGGATCCCATCCAGGTATCCGATGTATCGGAAATCCCCGAAACAAACGATGAAGGCTTCCTGCCTGAAGGAACAGATGCTTACTACGTGAAGGATCACGCCAACGGTTATTGGTACTATGTAGACCAAACCGTGCGGATTGAAATCACCAGAACCCAGACGAAAGAACCTCTTTCTACCTATTATTTGGCGGATATTGTGTGCGCATCCGGCACCAGCCTGTATACCGTCACCTGGAATGAGGAAAACCCCGGCCGTACCAACGGTCTGCCGCAGGACATGGCGCAGGCTTCACGTGTGGTGTATGCTCAGAGTGCAGACTTCTATTCCTACCGTGTATCGAACGATCGTTATCCCGGCAATATTGTGCGGGACGGCAAGGTGCTGTATCACAAGAGCTACTCCAAGCTCATTGATGCCATCCCGAACCTGGCGACCATGGCGTTCTTCCCCTCGGGCAAGGCAGAGGTGAACGAAGCCTATGAAGTGACCGCCCAGGAATACGTGGATCGCGGCGCCACCACCGTGGTTGCCTTTGGCCCTATCCTCATCCGCGACGGCGAGCTGGCGGACGTGGACAAGGATGAATACAATCACAAGGAGCCCCGCAGCTGCATCGGCATCATTGAGCCCGGCCACTATGTGGGTCTGTTGGTGGAGGGACGGAAGAATCACGCTGACGGTGCGGATTTGACGACCTGTGCCGAACTGCTCTACGAAATGGGATGCACCGACGCCATCAATCTGGACGGCGGCAACACAGCGGCCATGCTCTTCATGGGCGAAAGCGTTCAGCTGACCAACAACGGCGGCGTGGATGTCAATGACCGTGCCATTCCCGATATCCTGGCGGTTGGCCACTATTAATGGCTTCTCATTCCTTTACGTTTTCCAAGAACGAAGCAAAAGGAGAAAATACGTATGACCCTCTTCAGCTGTGACTACCAGGAAGGATGCCATCCCTCGATTCTTCAGAAGCTGACGGAAACCAACATGGAGCAGACCGTTGGCTACGGCATGGACGACTATTGCCAGCAGGCGGCGGACATGATTCGCAAGCGCTTCAAGTGCGAAAACGCTGCAGTGCACTTCCTGGTCGGCGGCACCCAGGCCAACGCAACGGTGATCGATTCCATCCTCCGCTCCTATGAGGGTGTGCTGTGCGCCGATACGGGTCACATCAATGTTCATGAGACCGGCGCCATTGAGGCAACAGGCCACAAGGTGCTGGCTCTGCCCGGCAAGGACGGACGCATTACGTCTGCCCAGATCAGCGTTGCTGCGGCACTGCAGGCAGATGATGAGCATACCGTGCGCCCCGGCATGGTGTACATTTCTCTTTCCACGGAGATTGGCACGCTGTACAATCTTGCACAGCTCCATGATATCTATGAGACCTGCAAGAAACTGGGTCTGTACCTGTATGTGGACGGCGCTCGCCTGGGCTGTGCACTGATGTCACCGGTCAATGATATTCAGGTGGAAGACTTGGCAGCAAACTGCGATGCCTTCACCATTGGCGGCACCAAGAACGGCGCCCTCTTCGGCGAAGCCGTGGTGCTGGTCAATCCGGCGCTTCAGCCCCGTTTCCGCTACATGATCAAGCAGCACGGCGGCATGCTGGCTAAGGGTCGTCTGCTGGGCTTGCAGTTCATGGCACTGATGGAGAACGATCTGTATTTCACCATTGCATCCCATGCGGTGGACGAGGCCATGCGGATCCGTACTGCGCTGCGGGAGAAGCAGATTCCCCTGGTGGTGGATTCTCCCACGAATCAGCTCTTCCCCATCTTTACGGATGAACAGCTGGAGAAGCTGGAAGAGAACTTTGCTTTCAGCACCTGGGAGCGGATTGACGAGAAGAGCACCGCCGTGCGCATCTGCACCTCCTGGGCCACCAAGACGGAAGATGTGGATCAGCTCATTGCGGCGATCAAGGCACTTTGAGATAGCTGATGCTTCGGCCTGCGCGGAAAAACTGCGCAGGCTTTTTTGCAACTGCTTGAATTCCCCAACTTCTGCAAATTGACTGCTTGCAAGGGGAAAATTCCGCTGATACAATAAGGCTGTAACAGAAAAGCCTGTTGCATCATGAAACAAGGAGGAACAAGCCATGTCACAGGTCACCAAGCGAGCGCTGGAAGCATCCCTGAAGCATCTGCTGCTGGTGAAGCCTCTGAATAAAATCACCATCAACGATATTGCCGAAGATTGCGGCATTAACCGCATGACGTTTTACTATCACTTCAAGGATATTTACGATCTGGTGGAATGGTGCTGTGTGGAGGATGCCAGCCGCGCCCTGGCCGGCAAAAAGACCTACGAAACCTGGCAGCAGGGATTTCTGCAAATCTTTGAAGCGGTGCTGGAGAATAAACCCTTCATTATGAATGTCTATCATTCCGTCAGCCGCGAGCAGGTGGAAAATTATCTGTACAAGCTGACCTATGATCTGCTGGAAGGCGTGGTGGAGGAGCAGGCACAGGGCATGAGCGTGCGGGATGAAGACAAGGCCTTTATCGCCACGGTGTACAAATATTCCTTCGTGGGGCTTATGCTGGACTGGATCAAGGGCAACATGAAGGAAGATCCTCAGCAGTTGGTAGACCGGCTGGATCAGGTGATTCACGGCGGCGTTCGCGCGGCACTTCAGCGGCTCCGCACCGACAAAAATTCATCAGATTCCGCAGAATGATAAAAATCTCATCACTTTGAGGCGCTGTGATAAGTCCTTTATCACGGAGCCTTTTTTGTAGATTGTGACTTTGGAACGGTTGCGGTATCCTTTCATCGTCAGATCAATGGTCTGACCTCGTTGAGCAGTTGAAAGGAGATTGATCCTATGTATTATTCCAGCGGTAACTATGAAGCATTTGCACGCCCCAAGAAGCCCGAAGGCGTGGACAATAAGTCTGCCTATATCGTCGGCAGCGGTTTGGCCGCCTTGACGGCCGCCTGCTATCTGGTACGCGATGGCCAGATGAAGGGCGAGCATGTGCACATCCTGGAGAAAGGCCAGCTCCCCGGCGGCGCCTGCGATGGCTACAAGTTCGAAAACCTGGGCTACGTCATGCGCGGCGGCCGTGAAATGGATAACCACTTTGAGGTCATGTGGGATCTGTTCCGCTCCATTCCCTCCATTGAAACCGAGGGCGTCAGCGTACTGGATGAGTACTACTGGCTGAACAAGGAAGACCCCAACTACTCCCTCTGCCGTGCCACGGTGAACCGCGGCGAGGATGCCCATACGGACGGCAAGTTCGCCATCTCCGATAAGGGCGCCATGGAGATTATGCACCTGTTCTTCACTCCTAATGAGGAACTGCAGGACAAGAAGATTACCGATTTCTTCGATGATGAAGTGCTGAACAGCAATTTCTGGCTCTACTGGCGCACCATGTTCGCCTTTGAAAACTGGCACAGCGCCCTGGAGATGAAGCTGTACATCCAGCGGTACATTCACCACATCGGCGGTCTGCCGGATTTCAAGGCACTACGCTTTACCAAGTACAATCAGTATGAGTCCATGATTCTTCCTATGGTGAAGTATCTGGAAAGCTTCCATGTCCAGTTCCACTACGGCGTGCAGGTGACCAACGTGCTCTTTGACTGCACCAACAAGGAACGCAAGCTGGCCAAGCGGATTGAGATCCTGACCGACGGCAAGAAGGACAGCATCGACCTGACGGAAAATGATCTGGTCTTCATCACCAACGGCGGCTGCGTGGAGAATTCCTCCATGGGCAGCCAGAATAAGCCTGCCGAATACAACACCGAGCTGAAGGAAGGCGGCGGCTGGGATATGTGGCGGAAGATCGCCGCGCAGGATCCCTCTTTCGGCCATCCTGATAAGTTCTGCCACGATCCTGAAAAGACCAACTGGATGAGCGCCACCGTGGAAACCCTGGATCAGCGGATCATCCCGTACATCAAGAACATCTGCAAGCGCGACCCCTTCACCGGTCACGTGGTGACGGGCGGCATTGTTACCGTGAAGGATTCCAGCTGGCTTATGAGCTGGACCATTAACCGTCAGCCCCAGTTCCGCGCTCAGCCCAAGGATCATTGCCTGGTGTGGGTCTACGCCCTGTTCACCGATAAGCCCGGCGACTATGTGAAGAAGCCCATGCGGGAATGCACCGGTAAGGAAATCTGCATGGAGTGGCTGTATCACATCGGCGTGCCGGAAAACATGATCGAAGAGCTGGCAGAAAAGAGCGCCAACACCGTTCCTGTCATGATGCCTTACATCGATGCTTTCTTCATGCCCCGCGCTTACGGCGACCGTCCTGACGTGGTGCCGAAGGGCGCCAAGAACTTCGCCTTCTTGGGTCAGTTCGCCGAAACGCCCCGCGATACCATCTTCACCACCGAGTATTCCATGCGTACCGGTATGGAAAGCGTGTATACCCTGCTGAACATCGACCGCGGCGTGCCTGAGGTTTGGGGCAGTGTGTACGATGTCCGTGATTTGCTGAACGCTACCGTGAAGCTCCGCGATGGCAAGAAGGCCACCGACATGGACATGGGTCTCATTGAAAAGCTTGCTGTGAAGAAGGTTCTCGGTAAGATCGAAAAGACCGATATCGAAAAGCTCCTGAAGGAGTACGGCGTCATCTAATCATATTGCAGAAGAACGACCTTGCGAATGATTTCGTGGGGCCGTTCTTTTTCTCATGAAATATATACACCTAAAAGGACAGAGATATTCCAATTATTATTGTGGTTTTCGGGATGGGTGCGGGAAGGGGCTTTTGGCACAAAAGCCGCCTTCCCGCAAATTCTTCCGCGTCCCCTCCCTTGGCAAATGGGAAAAATCAAGCTATAATTTCGGATGAATATGAACGATTGAGGTGAACGCCATGCCCATGGACGGATTGACGCTGGGATTCGCAGCGCGGGAGCTGAATGCCAAGCTTGCCGGCGGAAGAATCGATAAGATCACACAGCCGGAAAAGGACACGCTTATTGTGCTCATCCGCGCGGGAAGCGAGAACCAGCGCCTCCTGCTGTGCGCATCGCCCAATAACGCCCGCTGCCACCTGACCACCGGCAATTTCCCGAATCCCCTGGAGCCGCCCATGTTCTGCATGCTTTTGCGGAAGCAACTGCTGGGCGGCCATGTGCTCGGAATTCAGCAGGTGAATGGCGACCGCGTTCTCCACATGGATATCGATACGGTGGATGAATTGGGGGATCACGTGCTCCGCCGCCTTATCCTTGAGGTCATGGGGCGCCATAGTAACCTGATCTTGGTGGATGGCGAAAACAAGATCCTGGAAGCCGCAAGGCACGTTAATCAGGAAATGAGCCGCGTCCGACTGATTCAGCCGGGTCTGACGTATACGCCGCCGCCTGAACAGGATAAATTGGATCCCTTGACCATTAAGGCGCAAGAGCTGGCAGATCGTCTGCAAGCTGCCGGCGATACGCCGCTCCATAAAGCACTGGTCAGCTGCGTGGCCGGTCTGTCCGGCCCGGCGGCCAAGGAACTGGCTTATCGGGTATTGCCTGCAGGTGCGGATCGCACGGAAGATTGCGCGGATACGGCCAAGCGTCTGGCAGATTTCTTCCACCGCATGCCGGGCTTGACGGATCCTCGTGTCTTGCTGGATGAAAAGGGCGACGCGGAAGACGTGTTCGCTTTCCCATATCTCAGCCGTGATCTGTCCCGTCAGCAGCAGCAGCCTACCGTCAGCGCGGCGCTGGAACGATACTTCGGTGCACGGGATCGGCAGGATCGTATCGCGCAAAAGAGCGCTTCCATGGTGCGTCTGCTGAAGGGTCACGTGGAACGGTGCGAAAAGAAACTGAGCCTGCAAGAGGAAGAATTGGCGTCTGCCCAGCGGATGGAAGAGTACCGCATCATGGGCGACTTGATCAATGCGAACCTGTGGCAGCTGAAGAAGGGGCAGACGCAGGCGGAACTGCCGAATTTCTACGATGAGAACGGCGGCATGATGACCGTTCCGCTGGATGTTCAGCTCACCCCGGCGCAGAACGCCCAGCGGTATTTCAAGAAATACCAGAAGGCACGCTCGGCCAGGCAGACCGCGGCGGAGCAGAAAGAGAAGACCCTTCAGGAACTGAATTACCTGGAGACCATGCTTCTGGATGTGGGTAAGTGCGTGGATGAAAGCGAGTTGGAGGAAATCCGTCAGGAGCTGGTGCGCACAGGTTATATGAAGAAGAACACCAACCGCCGCCAGCAGCGCGCCCTTCCCCAGAGCAAACCTTATCATTACCTGTCCTCGGACGGCATCGCCATTGATGTGGGCAAGAATTCTGCCCAGAATGACCGTCTGACCTCCGGCGCACGTCCCAATGAGACCTGGCTCCATGCTAAGGATATGCCGGGAAGCCATGTGATTATCCGCACCGAGGGGGAAGTGCCCATGCAGACCCTGAAGGAAGCGGCGACCTTGGCGGCCTGGTACAGCAAGGGACAAGGCTCCAGCTCTGTGCCGATTGACTACACCCTGCGGCGCTATGTGAAAAAGCCCGGCGGTGCGGCTCCCGGCTTCGTGATTTACACCAACCAGCACACGGTTTATATGACCGTTGATGAGGAAGATGTGCGGAAGATCAAAGAAGTCTGACCGCATTTCTGCTACAAAAAAAGAGGCGTTCCTGCGGATTTTTTCGCAGGAACGCCTCTTTTTCATCGGAGATGGAGGGACTGAGCGGATCAGCTCAGCACTCTCAGAATGTAAAATCCGAATGAACGGACTGTTGACAGCTTGTAAACGCGCCTTAAATCCGAACGAACAGCGCAACTCTTTTATTATACGTCCGTCTTTGCAAAAAGTCAAGAAAAAAGTCGAAAAAAAGATGAA
>CAVBFK010000331.1:0-3259 GCA_963594395.1 Lachnospiraceae bacterium | reverse complement strand
TCTTGGGATTACTCCCACTCAATACTGGCCGGGGGCTTGGTGGTTACGTCGAGAACCACGCGGTTCACGTGCTTGACCTCGTTGACGATGCGGGCAGAGATGACACGCACCACGTCGTAGGGGATGCGCGCCCAGTCGGCGGTCATGAAGTCATCCGTCGTAACGGCACGCAAGGCAACGGTATAGTCATAGGTGCGCTCGTCGCCCATAACGCCAACGCTGCGGACGCCGGTCAGCACGGTGAAGTACTGATGGATATCGGCGTCGAGGCCGGCGTTCTTGATCTCCTCGCGGAGGATAGCATCAGACGCACGGACGATGGCGACCTTCTCAGGATCCACCGCGCCCATGACGCGAATGGCCAGGCCGGGGCCCGGGAAGGGCTGACGCCACACCAGATCATGCGGCAGACCCAGGGTTTCGCCCAGTGCGCGAACTTCGTCCTTAAAGAGCATGCGCAGGGGCTCAATCAGCTCCGTAAAGCCGAGCTCCTTGGGCAGACCGCCCACGTTGTGGTGGCTCTTAATAACAGCGGCGCCGGTTGCCTGGCCGCTCTCAATCACGTCGGGATAGATCGTGCCCTGTGCGAAGTAGTCCAGCTTGCCCAGCTTTTCTGCTTCACGCTTGAACACGCGGATGAAATCGCGGCCGATGATCTTGCGCTTCTGCTCAGGATCGGTCACGCCCTCCAGGTCTGCGAAGAATTCTGCAGAAGCATCCACGGGAATAAAGCGTACAGGAAAGAGCTTGCTGAAGACCTCCGTCACCTGCTCGCTTTCGCCCTGGCGCATGAAGCCATGATCCACGTACACGCAGGTCAGGCGCTGACCAATGGCCTTATAGATCAATGCAGCCGCCACGGAGGAATCCACGCCGCCGGACAGTGCCAGCAGAACGGTACCCTTCTCGCCCACCGTTTCGCGGATGCGGGCAATGGCCGTCTGCGCATAAGCGGCCATAGTCCAGTCGCCGACGCAGCCGCAGAGATTCAGGAAGTTGCTGATGATGGTGCGTCCCTCTTCGGAGTGCGTCACTTCGGGGTGGAACTGCACACCGTAGATATGCCGTGCATCATCTGCCATGGCGGCAATGGGGCAATTCTCCGTATGAGCAATGGGGTGGAAACCTTCCGGGCAGACCTTCACCTGATAGGTGTGGCTCATCCAGTTGCTGGACGTGTCAGACATGCCCTTCAGGATGGTTGCCTTATCATCCATGGTAACGGAAATACGGCCATACTCGCGCTGCTTCGCCGCTTCCACCTTACCGCCCAGCAGGTGCGCCGTCAGTTGCATACCGTAGCAGATGCCCAGCACAGGCACGCCCAGGGTATACACGGCAGGATCACACTGGGGGGCATCCTCCGCCAGCACGCTGGCAGGGCCGCCGCTGAGAATCACGCCCATGGGCTTGATCGCCTTGATCTGCTCAGCCGATGCGTGATAGGGAAGCACCTCGGAGTACACCTTGCACTCACGCACGCGGCGTGCGATCAGCTGGGTATACTGTCCGCCAAAGTCCAGAATAACGACCTTCTGCGTCTCCGACATATCGTTTCCTCCTCGGGATCTATTGCCTTACTATTGTGCCATAACCTTGCTTTTTCTGCAAGTCCAAAATAGCAAAGGTTGCCTTCCTATGCGGATTTATTCCAAGAAAAACATCTGCTCCAGCTTAGGCTGCGCGCCTGTGACGGGATCCATCTCCAGTTCCAGCACGTCCTGCATGTAATCGTTCCAGCGATCTACCACAGGGCTTTCCGCCTGGGTCTTTTCTGCGAAAGCAATGCCTTTCTCGCACTCGTAGTAGCCGAAGAGGCGATCGCCGTCCGACCAGATGGTGTAGTTGCGGATGCCCGCGTTCTTCAGCACTTCCACCATTTCCGGCCAGATTTCCGCGTGACGGCGCTTATACTCGTCCTTCATGCCCGGCTTAATGCGCCCCATCCAAGCAAACCGTTCCATTACAAATCCTCCTTGATGTTTTATTTTTTGCGAGAGGGCAGCTTTTGTGTCAAAAGCTCCCTCTCGCGCTCTCCCAGAAAAGCAGAGTAAAGGTTACGTTTTGTAAAAAAGCTGTGGAAGACAACAATCGTTCTTCCACAGCTTTTCTCATTTGATTTACTTCACCAGGGTATTCAAGGCATCCACGATTGCGGTAGAGGTGATGGTGGCGCCGCTCAGGGCATCCACATCCTCACCCAGGGTCAAGGGCAGAGTCTTGCCAATGAACTGGTTCTGGAAGTCTTCATCTTCCATGGTACGCTGGCCGAAGCCTGCGGTCTCGCTGCTGGCGTCGATGGTGATCGACGTGATTGCGCCATCCGCATCCAGCGTAACGGTGACCTTCACGGTACCGCCGAAGCCATCGCCTTCCACATCATAGGACAGGTCGGTGGCCGTAGCCAGATCGCTATCGGTAGCCAGGTCAGAATCCGTGGCCAGATCCGTAGCAGTAGCAGGCACAGCGGCGTTGTTCAGGGCTTCCACCACAGCGGTGGACGTAATGGTAGCGCCGCTCAGGGCATCCACATTCTCGCCCAGGGTGAAGGGGCCGGTCTTGCCGATGAACTGGTTCTGGAAGTCTTCATCTTCCATGGTGTGCTGACCGAAACCTGCGGTCTCGCCGCTGGCATCAATGGTGATGGAGGTAATCTTGCGGTTGCTGTCCAGGGTAGCGGTCACGGTGACGGTGCTGGCAAAGCCCTGAGCCTCGCCCACGGCGGTCAGCTCTTCTTCCGTGGTTTCATCCTTGGTGGCAGGAACAGTGCTGTTCAATGCTTCCACCACAGCGTTGGAGGTGTAAGTTGCGCCGCTCAGCACATCCACATCGCCATCCTGCAGGGGCAGGGTCTTACCGATGAACTGTGCCTGATAATCGGCATCGTCCATGGTACGCTGGCCGAAGCCTGCGGTCTCGCCGCTGGCATCAATGCTAATGGAGGTAATCACGCCGTCATCCACGGTAGCGGTCACGGTCACGTCGCTGGCAAAGCCCTTGGCGGTACCGGTCACAGCAGTGCCCGTTGCTTCCACAGCGGCATCTTCTTCCACTGCCACAGCGGCAACCTCTTCGGTCTCCGCTTCGGCGGCAGGCTCAGCGGCATCTGCCACGGTGCTGTTCAGTGCTTCCACCACAGCATTGGAGGTGTAGGTTGCGCCGCTCAGCACATCCACATCGCCATCCTGCAGGGGCAGGGTCTTGCCGATGAACTGTGCCTGATAATCGGCATCGTCCATGGTACGCTGGCCGAAGCCTG
>CAVBFK010000330.1:0-2055 GCA_963594395.1 Lachnospiraceae bacterium | reverse complement strand
GTAGTCGGTATAAGTGCTGTTTGCAGAGAATGCAATGGACAGCGCCTTGTTGTCTTCGCTGGGCTCATTGGGAATGACCTGCAGTTTTCCCTGCCAGTTGCCGCTGTTATCCTCGCCTGTCTCGCCCTGGATGCTGAAGCTCAGGGTTTTCACATTGCCGGAAAGGGTAACGGCCGTTTCGCCATTTTCCTTCTTCACGTGCAAGGAGGTATAGCCGCCTTCTTTTGCAGGGAGCGGCAGGGTTACTTCGGTGCGAACTTCATCGCCCAAGGTTGTCAGCTGACGTTCCAGCACCAGGGTGCCGTCCACATCCAGTCCGCGAACCATCTCTGCGTAGTAGTACATCAGGTTAGGATTCAGATAAGCATCCTGCTGTGCCTGAGACATTTGCTCGCAAAGGAGTGTCTTCAGCGCTTCATCCCCCAGGAGATCCGCCAGCAGTACCAGGATTTCTTCCTTCACTTCGCTGACCGGCACTTCATAGTGAATGAGCATATTGGTCTCGCCCTGGTCATTTTTCAGCACGCTGGGCGCAGAGGCAAAGGTGCTGAACCAGGTTTCCAGCTCGGCATAGTAAGGCGACAGGGCAGACGTCCAGCTTTCCTTCACCGTTTCATCCGTTAAGGTCATAAGCTTGACCGCCACTGAATACAGGGAGGGATTTTGGGTGTCCTTGATGCCCAGCAATGCATTGAGGGTATCGCCGGATACAGGCAGGGTCAGCGTGCTGTCCCCCACAAGTTCGCCCTGAATGCCCAAAAAGTCATTGTCGGCATAAGCCACCGTCAATCCGCGCTCTTCCTCGCCGTCCATGACGTACAGCTGAAGCTGCATCTTATCGTCACTGCTGATGGCACGGAACTGAATCTCCGCGCCGTTCATGGCAGAAAGGAGCTGTGCCCAGTCCGCATCTCCGGAAACGTTCAGGGTCAAACTGCCCTTCAGTCCGCTGCCGAACTCCAGCTGCCGCGCCATCTTTTCCGGCAGGGTGTATTCCGTTGCCAGGGCTACCGTAGGCAGTGCCATGCACAGGCACAGCAGCAAGCACAGGAATTTCTTCATTGAGCGGCCTCCTCTTCCATGGCAGCCTTGGCGGCATCAACGATGCTCTGCCAAACTGCCTCATCCAAATCCGCTGAGAGATACAAGGTGTCCTCCGTGGGCAAAAGCACCAGCGGACGAATCAGTGCCGTGCTGATAGCACTCAAGGCTTCGGTCTGCACGGTTTCCAGCTGTGTATCGGTCATGTCGGAAAGATTCACCACCGTGTCGTTCAGCGGCCAGTCAAAATATTCGCCGCGGTCGACGCTGACGGTGATTTCAGCATTCTGCTCCACACGCTTGAGATTCTCGCCGGCCTTCTTGGTCACCGTTACCGTGCCGCCGATGAATTGATCCGTCGCATCTGCGCCGGCCAGGGTCAGCGAAGGCGTCAGAATCAGCTGGGTCTTGTTGTCTTCATCTTCCGGTACATTTTTGATGCTGACCGTGCCCTCCAGAAGGGTGCTTCCATCCTGCGGGGTCGCCGTCAAGTCTGCCTCAAAGGTCATGGTGTTCTCTACGCCGTCCAGCTTGGAAGCATGTTTGAATTCGCTTTCCAAGGCCACGACATTGTTCTTCTTTTCCTTGGTCACGCGGGTGAAGGTAATGGTATTGCGATCCTTGCCGCTGACGGCAGGAGATTTCATGGAGAAATTGTCCCGCACCTCTTCGTCCGTGTGCTTCATGCTCCAGTTAATGGTCACCTTGCGCAGATGATCCGCATCCACGCCGCAGTTGCCCGAATAGCTGACTTTGGCCAGGGTACCGTCTGACAGGAAGAAGGCCGCAAACTGCTGTTCACCGCTGAAGACCAGGCTTTGCAGGAAGCTCTGAAGCTCCCCTTCCACGCAAAGGCCGCTGAGCAAGCCGGGCAAGGTTTCCGCGTTCTCCTCAGGAACGGTATAGACGACCTTCTTCTTGGCCGTGCCAACATTGGCAATGGAGGTGCTGACAGACTTTTCTTGGCCGTATTCCTTCAGCGCCACATCCAGCCCGCTGGCCAGGTCATAGGCA
>CAVBFK010000329.1:0-19557 GCA_963594395.1 Lachnospiraceae bacterium | reverse complement strand
GTCTTTTCCAGATTGCGCCGTGCCATCCGAATCACCTTGGAAAGATCCACTGCACAACGGGTGGGAAAGCCGGAATAGCCGTGATCATAGCGGCTGTCCAGCATCTTCTGGCGCTCAGGGTCTTCACCCCATGCAACACGCTTCATGAACAGTGATGCCGGGCCGGCAAAAGCCATAGCTTTGTTCTGCACGCCCATGGGGGCAGAAATCGGCACGGCGGCAGTCAAGTCTGCCTGCTCTGCCAGAATCATGGTCAGCACGCCGCCCATGCTCAGTCCGGAGACGCTGACGTACTTGCAACGGGCACGGAGCTCCTTGTAAGCATCCGTGGCAGCCTTCAGCCAGTCCCGCCAGCCATAGTTGGCCATATCGTCAACGGAGGTTGCATGGCCGGGCAGATTGATGCCCATCACCGTGAAGCCCTGATCCCGCAGATGTTCGCCGATCAAGCGCATATGGCCTGCAGAGCCCGTAAAGCCGTGAATGAGCAATACACCGTGCTCGCCGCCTTCAAAGAAAAAAGGCTGTGCCTCTTCCGCCATAAAATTTTGAGGTCGATCCGCCACTGTTTTCTCCTCCTTATTCATCAGGTTGATTGCTTTATTATACGCTTTCATGGGCGGATTGTCCAGTTGTGGTAGGGAGCATCATGGGTCAAGGGACGAAGACCTGCGGGACAAAGTCCCCATCATCGCGCTGAACAGCGAAGCGTTTTCAGCGCAACATTACAAGAGCGGATTGTCTTTTCCTTTGAAGTGATTGTCATTCCGTATTTCAGAGGGCTTTGCGGTTACGGGTCGAAGGCTCCGCACTGATCCCCAGTAATTCGTGCCAATGACCGCTGACGGATGCAAGATGTCCATGTTCATGCCCTCCTCTGCGTCATAGGTAATTAGTCTAGTCTAACTATTTTGTTTCAGAAAGGCCACCGCCGAAGCGATGGCCGAAGCTCATGAACCTATTGTACCATGAACCGCTCAAAAATGCATTCCTTAGAAGATAACCACCAGCAGCATCTTGAAGCGGTCCTGGCCATACACTGCATGGGGATGACCTGCGGGCATCACGATGGATTCGCCTTCGTGCAGTTCATAGTTCACACCATCGATGGTGATGCGTCCAACGCCGTCCAGGCAGGTGACGAAAGCATCGCCGCCGGACTCATGGGTGCTGATCTCCTCGCCCTTGTCGAAGGAGAACAGGGTCACGCTCACTGCGCGGTTCTGAGCCAGCGTCTTGCTGACCACCTGGCCATCCTGATACTCCACCTGTTCCTTAAGCACAAGAATCTGGGACTTGTCAATGTTCTTCATCATGGGAATAACCTCCTCGTTTTATTAGCGATCAAGAATCTCGCCGTTGATTGAAATGGTAACCACCTGCCAGGGGATGAACTTGCCGCTTGCCTGCAATGCCTTCTTGGCGGCCATTTCCAGCCCGCCGCAGCAGGGCACTTCCATGCGGACAACGGTCACGCTCTTGACATCGTTCCGGCTGATGATCTCCGTGAGCTTCTCGCTGTAATCGATGTCATCCAGCTTCGGGCAGCCGATGAGCGTAATCTTGCCACGCATGAATTCATGGTGCATGTTGGCATAGGCATAGGCCGTGCAGTCTGCCGCGATGAGCAGCTTTGCGCCGTCGAAATACGGAGCATTCACGGGCACCAGCTTAATCTGGCAAGGCCACTGACCCAGCTGAGAGGGCATGGGACCCATGGGCGGCATGTGCATAGGCGGCGGAACCGGTGCGCCGCTTTCCGGATGCAGCTGACGCATCTGCTTGCCGGGGCAGCCGTGGAAAGCAGGAGCTTCTGCCTTGGCCTGCTGTTCCTTCTTGGCCTTGTTGGCCATGACAGCGGCTTCATCGTAGGCCGCCGCCTCACGCTCGGTGAAGGTAATGGCGCCCGTGGGGCAGTTCGGGAGGCAATCTCCCATGCCGTCAC
The DNA here is from genome assembly GCA_963594395.1 of Lachnospiraceae bacterium. Taxonomy (GTDB): domain Bacteria; phylum Bacillota; class Clostridia; order Christensenellales; family Aristaeellaceae; genus CAKUFA01. The sequence goes on along the minus strand of CAVBFK010000329.1, from coordinate 17,612 downwards.
AATAATCGTCACGGGTCAATTTGGCCTTGCCGTTCACCATTTCAATAGCGCTTTCGTGGCAGGCGCGTGCGCAAGCGCCGCAGCCATTGCACTTTTCTTCATCAATGTGGATAATTCTGCGAATCATAATGGTTTCCCTCCTTTGAGTTTGCTTTCGGAGCGTCTATGAATCAAATTCTTTCCATGAGAAAGAGCCTTCCTCTTGATTCAACATCACCAGTATAGTACAATAGCCGCAGAACATCCGTTGTTTTAACAACGAAAGGAGCCATCATGGAAAATTTCGTATCACCGCTTTTTCAGGGTCTCACGGAAGACGAGCTTCAGCAAATGTTGTCCTCCCCCTGCGTCCGCCGCGCATCCTACCAAAAGGGAGATATCATCTTCCACGCCGGGCAGATGGTTGGGGAAATCGGCATTGTGCTGAACGGAACGGTGCGTATTGAGAGCATTGACCTGTGGGGAGATCGCTCGATTCTCAGCAATGTCTCGAAGGGGCAGGTCTTTGCCGAAACCTACGCCCTGTGCCATGAGCCCATGATGGTGGATGCCGTGGCCGCTGAAGGCTGCGAGATTCTTCTGCTCCACGCAGATTGCCTGCAGCAGGCGCAGAAGGATCAGAAGCCATGGGCCGTGCAGGTGATGAACAACATGCTCCGCGTTTCCATGCAGAAGAATCTGACCCTGTCCACCCGCATCTTTTGCACTTCCGGTAAAACCATCCGCAGTCGGCTTTTGACCTATCTAACCTACCAGTCCGTCAAGCACGGCAGTACCACCTTCCAGATTCCCTTTGACCGGCAGCAGTTGGCAGATTATCTGAACCTCGACCGCAGTGCCCTGTCCAAAGAGCTGGGGAAAATGCGGGATGAGGGGCTGGTGGAGTTCTATAAGAATTCGTTTAAGCTGAAGGGGAAAGATTAATGCTTCCCGATTCTTATGCTTCGCACAGTACCTTCACCACATGGGCGGCGATCATCAATCCCATGCAGGCCGGCACGAAGGCGGTGCTTCCGGGCACCGAGCGGCGGGCGCCGGTGGGCTGTTCCTCACTTTCGGCCTTGGCGGGAATGGGTTGCTCAGTGGAATAGGCCACTGTCAGATGCTCAATGCCGCGGCGGCGCAGTTCTACCCGCATGACTTTGGCCAAGCGGCAAGTGTGGGTCTTGCTGATATCGGTGATACACAGCTTGGAGGGATCCAGCTTGTTGCCGGCACCCATGGCGCTGATGATGGGTATGTTCCCTGCCGTGGCGCGCTTGACCAGCTCCAGCTTGGCGGCCACCGTATCGACCGCGTCCACGATAAAATCATAAGCGGACAGATCGACTTCGTCTGCCGTCTCTGGCAGATAGAACATGCGCCTTGCCGTGATCACCGCATCGGGGTTGATGTCCTTCAGCCGCTCGGCCATGACCTCGGTTTTGTCTCGGCCGATGGTGGAATGCAGGGCAATAATCTGCCGATTCAGGTTCGTAAGGGACACCGTGTCATTGTCAAATAAATCGATTGCGCCAACGCCGCTGCGAACCAGTGCTTCGGCAACATATCCGCCCACACCGCCAACACCGAAAACCGCCACGCGGGCTCGCTTCAGCCGTGCTACGCCATCGGTGCCAAGCAGCAATTCCGTGCGTGAAAATTGATCCATGTTCTTCACCTCGCGCCCATTGTACCATATTTGCAGAGGACGCAAAAGCGACTCCGAAAAAAAGTTGAGAAAAAAGTGAAAAAAACTTTCAAAAGGGGGTTGCAATTTCTCTGATGCTGTGGTATACTTCTGTTGTTGCCAAGAGCGCACGGCGCTAAGAAAGCAACATGCTGATATAGCTCAGTTGGTAGAGCGCATCCTTGGTAAGGATGAGGTCGGCGGTTCAAATCCGCCTATCAGCTCCATCAAAACTCTTGAAGCGAGTCTTCAAGAGTTTTTTGTTATTTCATTCAAAAGAGACTATGTCTCGTATGACAGGATGACATCGGTATTTTGACTTAGTGGCACAAAGAAACCGCTGGCTATGACCTAACGGTTAGATGCCTTGCTTTTTTCTTTGGTGTATAGATCCCCCATGTTTCTGCAATGGTATTCCCTTCCCTGTCGCATTCACGGATAACGCACCGAACCGCTTCCTTTTCATCAACGACGTTTCCTTTCTTATCGAGATACCACAACTCAGAGTAAACGCCGCCATTTGGTGTTGCGCCTTCACGTCGCTCATGGGTTGCCATTGGATGCGCCTCCTTAAAGCATTCTCCGGCACTCAAATTCAATATCGTCCCCATTGTTCCGACTTAGGTGTCAGATGCTACCTGATTCCTAAGCTTTTCTTGTTCCTTGATAATCCACTCGTTGAGTTCCTTGGTATCATTCAGTTCCAGAGCCTTGCGCCGGACAAGTTCCAGCACAACGAAGCAATCGTTCCTCTTGTATTCTTCCGGTTCTTCCTTCGTCATTTCTTCATCCATTTCTTTTTCCTTTCCACTGGGGCTTTTTTTCTCTCAGCAATGGCCTTCATCGTGTACTTGCGTCAATAGAGCCGATATGATAAAATGGAAGAAGGGGAGGGGTTTGCGCCCCTGTCCCCGTGTGATGGTTACCGCTTGACCAGCTCGGTGATAAGCTTAATCAGTTCGGCAACCATTGCAACGAGAGCCGTTGCAAGCTTGAGCTTTTCGCTCAGTGTGCTACGGTTCTTTTTCTTCCCCTTCTGTCTCATTCGTCACTTAACGGCTACTGCAAAAACGTTCTACCCGCCCCCGCCAGCGTGATAAATGGCAGGGCTACGCCCTCTGCCGTCCCGTGCACGGAGGTTAGATGCACACTGCCTTGTGACCTCCTGAAGGGTACGAAAAAGGGAGCGGCGGTTTGCCGTTCCCCTGATTCCTACAGCCTATATTATAGCACATTTTTCACTGACATGACTGACATGTTTCGCGCTGAACGAGATATTCAACGGTGACGCCCAGCACCTGCGCGATGGCGTAAATCGTCTCGACCCTTGCGCCTATGATCCTGCTTGCGCCGCTTTCCAGCTTTTGCAGGGTGGTGATCCTGATGCCCGCTTTGGTGGCAAGCTGTTCTTGCGTGAGTCCCTTAGAGAGCCGCAACTCCTTGATTGGCACGTTTTATTCCTCCTTGCTTTCCTGCCGTCTTTGTGCTAGAATGAAGGGGAAGGGCGGCGGCAGGGTTACCGCCCGTCCCCTCACTGTTCCGGCTTAGGTGTCAGATGCGACCTGATTCCTAAGCTTTTCTTGTTCCTTGATGATCCATTCATCAAGCTTCGTAATGTCATTCAGCTCCAGAGCCTTGCGCCGGACAAGCTCCAGCACGGTGAACCGTTCATCCTTCTTGAAGTCTTCCCACTGTTCCTTCGTCATTTCGTTTTCCATCTCTTTCTCCCTGCCTTTCTGTCGGGGCTTTTTTTATTACCCTCCCGACTTTTTCAATATATCGTGATTTTGCGATTGACCAAGGAAGTAACCGTGGCTACGATGTTCAAAGTAAGATCCAAGCTCATTGGTTACCATCCTCTTTTTCATGGCACAGTATACCATATATTTCATCGATGTACAATCATTTTCCCGGATGCTTTTCCTTGTTTCCGCGATGTGTTATAATAAAGTCATCACATGTGCAACACGTTAGGAGATCACCATGGAACAAGAAAGCAGTGAGGTCAGAAAGTCCATTGTCCGTGTCCATTTTGCTTCTTCCAACACGACGCTTCCCTATTTCAATGATTCCTTTGACCTTCAGGATGGCGACATTGTCTTTGTAGACGGCAAATTTGAGGGTCAGCGCGGCGTGGTGGAAAACATCACCCATAATTTCAAGATTCGGCCGTCCGATTACAAGCGGATCATCAGCAAGGGCGACACGTCCCTCAATGGCAATCTTTTCATGGCCGGCTCGCATTTTGTGGCGTTTGACCGGGACGTGATCCCCTACGAGAAGATTCTCTCCTGGTACAAGGCGCCCGCCAAAGATGACGAAGACTATCTCACCGAATGTGATGACACCCGCTTTTCGCTGGATCACCTTGCGGAGATGCATGTCCGGCGGGAGGTCGTCGAACGCGGCGGCGATTATTATCAGAAGAACCGCGTGCGCTATCTCTGCGTGGACGGGACCCGCGGCCGTGCCATTGTGGAGGGCTCAAAACCCTACGAGGTTGAATTCACCCTGGAAGGCAACGAAGTCGTTGGCCTTGTCTGCGAGTGCTTCTGTGATTTCGTCTGCAAGCATGATGTTGCCGTGCTGCTCCAGCTCCGCGAAACGTTGCAGGTCATCCGCGAAAACTATGCAGCGTCCTATGAAAACAGCGGCTATTTCGCCGCTGTCGATATGGGTACCGTGTTCACTTTTGCTGTGGAAGGGAAGAAAAACGGAGGAGTGAGGTTTGGGGAGAATCAAATTTCTTCTCAACAGCCCCTTCAACAATCTCGTACTTCTCCGCTTGAAGGATTTCTGCCGTTCCGTCTTCTGAAAAGAAAGTGATTTTTCGTTCCGCTCCCACATCCGGGTAAACATTTGCCGTGAGAACTTGCTCTCCATCTGCCGCAAAAATCTCTACGGAGGAAACATCCAAGAAAATTGTCAATGAAAGCAGGCCATCTTTCAGACAAGCGTGACAACGGCGGCAAGCCATGTCGCGTTCACGTCCGCCAATCGGAATGCCGGAATGGCTTCGGTCAAGGGTCAGCAGATTATCAGCCGTATTACAAGTCAGCACCGTTTCATGCTGTCCGTCCTGAAAAAGACGAATGCCAAACCGAGATGCATCCCCTATGCGTGCGGTAACTTTCAGCATCAGCCGATCGCCTTCTATGCCGGGCAGTTGCTTTTCACCGCATACAGATACATGCTCGTAGGAAGCTGTCTTGCAGAAATACTCCAGCACCTCTTTGGCAGGTGTGCGATAGAGTTTGCCATTTTTCACGTGGAGCTCGCATGGAATGGTGAAACTTCCTACCCAGCCGTCTTCCTTGGTGGGATAGTCCCGTTCCCAGCCTTCTTTCCAGCCAAGGAGGAGGGTTCTGCCATCGGGCATGTGACACGTCTGCGGGGCATAGAAGTCAAAGCCCGCGTCAAGCTCTTCCATCAATTCGTAATGAAAGCGTCCCGTTGCAAAATCCAGATGCCCCAGCATATAGACAGAACATTGGCGATTTTGAAAGCGTATGCCGTCGCCTTTCATTTCCTGCGGGCTGAAAATCAGCACTTCCTGTCCATCAATCACCGTATAATCGGGGCACTCACAAACCGCATTCGGCAAGCAAAAATAGTTCGATGCGGTTTGATCGTTTTGGGAAAAAAGTTCGCCGACAAATTCCCAGTGATGCAAATCTTCACTACGGTACAGCAAAATGTTTCCGCCAACATCATTTTTGGTGCCGGCAAGGCAGTAAAAAGTGCCATCTTTTTGAAAGATTTTCGGGTCACGAAAATCTTCGGGTCGATAACCATGAGGAAGCTGTTCCGATGAAATCACCGGATTTCCTGCAAGTTTGCTAAAGTGAATACCGTCTTCTGAATATGCCAGGCATTGCTGCTGTCGATCATTCGAAACGCCTGTGTACATCAGGTACAGCTTGTCGTCCACTTCCATGGCCGTTCCGGAAAAGCAACCGTTGCCGTCATCATAAGGCTGATCCGGCGCCAGCGCTACGGAATGATTCTGCCAATGGATAAAGTCACTAGAGCTCATGTGTCCCCAGTGCATGGTGTCCCACTGCGGTGCATAAGGGTTGTGCTGATAAAACAGATGCACCGCGCCTTTGTACCAAATAAGACCGTTAGGATCATTGCACCAGCCGCAAGGAACATACGCGTGATACGAGGGCTGATACCGTTTCTGAACCTGTGCTGTGTGCTGTGCAAGCCATGTATTGGCTTGTTCAAGGGTCTTTTTCATGTGTTTCCCCCAACCGCAAAGAAGTGAAGGGAATCCTCTCGATCCCCTTCACTTCTTTTTTTCTTTGCAGGATGTTCAAATTCCTGCCGTCATCATTCTTTACTTGCTCTTATGGAACAGCAGGCGTTCATAGCGCTCCACATCGCTGTTGCGAACCATGACTTCCAGTTCTTCATCGCCCATCACGGTGTTGCGACCCTGGGCATACAGCTCGTCCACCTTGGCGCGGACGTCGATCACCAGCGGATCATCCTTGGCAATCACGTTGTCGCCCTTCAGGCGGAAGTAGCCGTTGATCCAGTGGGCAACGCCAGCCAGGCCGGAGTGAGAATCCACGGCCACCGTGGCAGGGCGGTTCAGCAATGCCGCCGTATCGAAAATGTTGTAGATTTCCTCGTCCTTGAGCATGCCGTCTGCATGGATGCCTGCGCGGGTCACATTGAAGTGACGGCCGACGAACGGCTGACGGGGGCTGATTTCAATGCCGATTTCCCGCTCCATGTAGTCTGCAATCTCGGTGACGGCGGTCAAATCCATGCCGTCATCCGTGCCGCGCAGAGCCTGATACTCAATGGCCATGGCCTCCAGCGGGCAGTTGCCCGTGCGCTCGCCAATGCCCAGCAGAGAGCAGTTGACGCTGGAACAGCCGTACATCCAGGCCGCACCTGCATTGGAAACCACCTTGTAGAAATCGTTGTGACCATGCCACTCCAGCTGGGCAGAAGGCACTTCGGCGTAGTGACGCAGGCCGTAGATAATGCCAGGGACGCTGCGAGGCAGAGCCGTGCCGTAATAAGTAACGCCAAAGCCCATGGTATCGCAGGCGCGGATCTTAATGGGGATGCCGCTCTCACGGCTCAGATCCATCAGTGCTTCAGCGAAGGGCACCACGAAGCCGTAGAAGTCTGCACGGGTAATGTCCTCAAAGTGGCAACGGGGACGAATGCCCATGTTCAGCGCTTCCTTGACAATGCCAAGGTACTTATCCATGGCCTGACGGCGGGTCAGGTGCATCTTATGGAAAATGTGATAATCACTGCAGGAGACCAGAATGCCCGTTTCCGCCACACCGGCGTTCTTCACCAGCTGGAAGTCCTTCTCGTTGGCGCGGATCCACGTGGTGATTTCAGGGAACTTCAGTCCAAGATCCTGGCAACGGCGCAGTGCTTCCTTGTCCTTGTCCGTGTAGAGGAAGAACTCACTCTGGCGGATCAGACCCTTGGGGCCGCCCAAGCGATTCATCAGCTTGAACAGATGCACAATCTGATCCGGCGTGAAGGGACTCACGGACTGCTGGCCGTCACGGAAGGTGGTATCGGTCATCCAGATTTCTTCGGGCATATCCTCAGGAACATGGCGCATGTTAAAAGCGATCTTCGGAATATGCGAATAATCATAAATTTCGCGGTAGAGGTTCGGTTCCTCTACGTCCTGCAGATCGTACTTGTACTTAGCCTGCATAATCAGGTTCAACTTGTTGTCAAACTCCAACATAACGCATGTCCTCCTTGACAGCTTAATAAGATTCCATCATAAAGCTTAGGTCAGAAGATCCACAAACTCGCCAATCCGCTTGACGCCTTCCATGCAGGATTCCATGGATACGGCATAGGACAGGCGGCAGAAGCCTTCTGCTTCAAAGGCGATGCCGGGCACCACAGCCACTTGCTTTTCTGCCAGCAGAAGCTCCGCAAAATCCATGGAGGATTCCAGCACACGGGTGCCGAAGTGCTTGCCCAGCAGTTGCTTGATGTTCATCATAATGTAGAACGCGCCGGCGGGCTTGCGGCAGGAAATACCAGGGATTTCATTAATCTTTTCCACCATGGCATTGCGGCGGCGTTCAAATTCCGCCACCATTTCGGTGACGCAGCTCTGATCTCCCTGCAGGGCCTTCATGGCCGCATACTGGGCAATGGAGTTGGGGTTGCTGGTGGCCTGGGACTGGAAGTTGGCCATGGCAGTAATCACATCGCGAGGGCCTGCCGTATAGCCGATGCGCCAGCCGGTCATGGCGTAAGCCTTGCTCATGCCGTTAACAATAAAGGTCTGCGCCTTAATTTGCTCGCCCAGCTGGGCAATGGACAGGTGCTCCTTGCCATCGTAAATCAGCTTTTCATAAATTTCATCGCTGACCACGTAGAAGGGATGGGTCACCGCCAAGTCTGCCACAAACTGAAGCTGTTCGCGGCTCCACACACTGCCGTTGGGGTTGGAGGGGCTGGTGATAACAATCGCCTTCGTGCGGCGGGTAACGTGGCTGGCAATGGCCTTGTTGGTGGGAATGAAGTCCGTGCTTTCGTCCGCAGGGATGAACACGGGGACACCGCCGGCCATGCGTACCATTTCAGGATAGCTGACCCAGCAGGGCGTAGGAATCAGCACCTCATCGCCGGGATCCAGGATGGCCTGAAAAATATTAAACAGGCTGTGCTTGGCGCCGCTGGAGACAAGAATGTCGCCATAGGTGTAGGTCATGTCGTTGTCTTTACGGAGCTTTTCGCAGATGGCCTTCCGCAGTTCCTTGGTGCCGGCAGAGGGGGTATAGCGGGTCAGACCCAGGTCAAGTGCTTCCCGTGCGGCATCGCAGATGTGCTTCGGTGTCGGAAAATCAGGTTCACCGGCGCCAAAGCTGATTACGTTCAAGCCGGCGGCCCGCATTTCCTTGGCACGGGCGTCAATCTGCAAGGTCATGGAAGGAGCAATATTCTGCACACGGTGAGAAATGGACAATGCCATGGGTCTCATCCTCCTAAAGGCAAAAACTTTCTTCCCGCCTCTTAAAAGGAAGAGCAAGCGGCGGTCAGATTCGGACGCGTCGTTGCAATCCATCAAAAAGCAAGGTGATGGTTCTATTATAGCGAATTTCTGTAGGAACGCAAGTCTTCTTTCTCTAAAAATGCAATTTTCGTACAAGAAAAATTCATTTTTGCTATCAGAAAAGACTGCGGCAAAATATTCCGCAGTCCTTTCTGAGTTTCGCTATGCTTATTGATCAAAACCGTTCGTCATCTTGGGGAGCACGATCACCGGGCTCTCGCCCTTCAGATTCATGTAGAATGCACAGCAGGTCGCCGTGACGTAGATGTTCAGCGCCAGATTCAGCACCATGTACACCGTGGAGGCAAGCACGTAGCCAATCGCGCTGGCCAGGAACATTTCCAAGAGCAGCAAAAACAGGTACCAACCGATGAAGGACAGCTGCAGCAGAAAGTAGTTGCCCTTCTGCTTGTTCATCATTTCCTTGCTGCGGCGGATGCACTGCATAACGCCCGTCGTCGGCTCGTCTGCCAGCACCATGGACGACATGGCGTAGCGCAGCATGGCCAGCACCATAGGAATCACCGTAGCCGCAGTGCCCGCATAGGCCAGGAAGTTCGCCCACATGAGCAGACTCTGTACATTGTCCACCGTGGCGTTCATCGTCAGCAGAACGGTAGCGCCGATGGTTACCGCCAGACCAGGCAGTGCCCACAGGAAAGCCTTCAGTGCCACCATAATGTTCAGGCCGATGCTCTTATGCCATACCTTCAGCCGGCAGAACACAGAGGACACCTGGCCGGGCTTCATGCGAAGCAAATCCATCAGGTAGGCCGTCAAGCCCAGCGACAGCACCGGTGCTACCAACCAAGCGACAATGCTGACCGCCACCGACCAGTTATAGCCTGGATCTTTGGCGATGTTCTCCAGCTCGCTCAGCAGCTGTTCATTGGAATAAAGGATGTCCATATTGTTTTCCAGCAGGGTGGTTAGCCGCTGAGCAAGACTGCCGCCCGTCAGCGATGTTACCAGCTGACTGATCAGACTCGGCAGAGCCGCAATCAGCCCCACCAGCAGGGCAATCTGCCAGTTATTCTGCAGAGCCTTTCTGGCCCTGAGACGGAATTCGTAATTCAGCATACATTAGCTCCTTCCTTGGGATCGATCTATTTTAACATAGATTGTGGGGAGAAGCAAGGTGGAGAACCGTTGCAGACGCACACAGCGGTGTCTTCTTTTACCATAACAAATGAAGTGATGAAAAAAGAGCCCGCCCATCCGGCAGGCTCTCACCCATTCCCAAGGTTCCTTAATTCTCTTCGATTTCAGCCGCAACCACGGGCAGACTTTCTTCCGCCTGCACAGGTTCTGCCTTTTTGGGCTTTGCCTTCAGGTACATGGCAGAAGCGATGAGTGCCGTCAGAGGGGCAGCGGCGGCAAGGCCAAAGGAGCCTACCAGAGTGTTCAGCAACTGGGAAGCCACATACTTCAGGTTGACGATATCCGTTACAGGGGTACCCTGGCCAACGAAGTACATCAGCATGGAGAGGTAGTTGCCGGAGTAGGCCAGCATCAGGGTGGTGGTCATGGTGCCAAGGACGCTTCTGCCCACCAGCAGGCCGGACTTCATCAATGCAGGATAGCTGATGTCAGGCTTGTGGTAGTGGATTTCCTCCAGGGAAACGCTGATATCCATGGACAAGTCCATCAGGGCGCCGGAGTTGGCCAGGAACATCATGCCGATGTACAGGCTGCGGGTATTCACCTGCATGGCCGACTGGCTCAGAAGCGGCACCACGTAGGGCAGATCGCCGCCGTCCAGCTTCAGCAGAATGGTCAAGCCCCAGGCGGCAAGGCAGGTCACCAACGTGCCGGCAAGGGAACCCAGGATGGCCGTCAGGCAGCGGCGTGTGAAGCCTGCCACCAGCACGTCAATCAGCACCGTCAGCACAATGACGGTAACGAAGCAGGACAACATGGGATCGATACCGTCCAGCAGAAGCGGAATCAGCAATTTCCACACAATGACCGCGCTGGCCACCAGGGAAACCATAGCGCCGCAGCCGATGACGCCGCCAAAGAGGATCAGCACCAGCGCCAGCACGCCAACGATGGTTGCTTCGGTACCAATGCGGTAATGGTCAATCAAGGTGATGGTCGGTTTTTCGTCCGAGCCCTGAATCATGGCCCAGGCGATGTCCCCCGCCTCGTACAGCTTATCTTTGTCCAGGGCAGAATTCAGATAGTTGTAGGATGAAAAGGTCTGCCCCGCGTAGTCACCGGTCAGGATGGTCACCGTGCAGGGCTGAACGCCGTTGTAGACAATGCCCACTGCATCCAGCATGCTGTTATCTACCGAATCGATGCGCACCTGCTCCCGGGGGAAGTTGCTGGTCACGTTCAGGTGGGTATCAGGCAACAGGCACAGCAGGCCGCAGAATACCAGCGTCACCAGACACATGATCCAGTTCTTACGGTTCTTCCAGTGCTTTCTGGTCTGCTTCTTCATCATGAATCATCACCCCTCGTTGAGAATCACCTTAGCGTTATAACAATCGGGGCAAGGGACCTTTCATCCCTTGCCCCTTGACCCCTTCGCTGTTCTTCTGCAAAGATGTTCTTTTCAGATTGCCCAGGGGCTTTCCGATCGCCCCTGGGTCCTTCGGTTTGCACCTTCTATGGAGAACAGTGAAATTTGTTTCTTTCCGGGATTACTCAGCGTCCTCGGTCAGGCCCATGACCTGCATGGTGCGGGTGAAGATGCCGGTGTTGTCGTACAGGCCGGAGAAGTTCTCAGCGCCGACACCGTAAGCGTACACAGGAATCTGCAGACCGGTGTGAGCGTAGGAGGTGTAGGACAGGCCAGCCTTGTTGTTCATGATGTGGCTTACAGCCATGGAGAAGGCCGTGTAGCCGCCGTACAGCAGGGCAGACTCTTCATCAGACATGGTGGTTTCGCCCATGGTCACTTCCCAAGCGGTGCGCAGGCTCTCGATGTCGGTTTCGGTCAGGGACAGATCCTGGTCAGCCGTCATGGTCAGGCCGTAGTACTCTTCAACCTTGGCCATGCCCTCTTCGAAGGTGGCGTTGTTCTCCTTCAGCTCAGCGATGACATCATCGAAGGCGGTGAAGGAAATCTTCTGGTTGCTCAGGTACTGGAAGTGGGTGTCGTATGCGGTGGTAGCGAAGCCGATGGTCATGCCGCCGGTCTCGTGGTCAGCGGTCACGATGATCAGGCATTCACCAGGATGCTCAGCGGCGAAGTCCAGGGCAACCTGCACAGCGTCGGACAGAGCCAGGGTCTCATGGATAGAAGTGGTAGCGTCGTTTGCGTGGCAGGTCCAGTCGATCTTGCCGCCTTCGCACATCATGAAGAAGCCGTTGTCGTTGTCCAGCACGTTGATGCCGCTGCGAACGATGTCAGCCAGGGACAGCACGTCCTGACCATTGGCAACCATCTGCTCACGGTCGATTTCATAGTACATGGACTTGGAGTCCTGCAGGTCGGGGCTGATTGCCAGCACACGGCCATCCTCAGAGGTCAGGTTGCGGATTTCGTCGTTGGTGGTAGGAATGGTCCAGCCATTCTCAGCAGCGATCTCCAGCAGAGACTGCTGGGTGCCGTCGCCGGTCTCACGCTTGAAGCCGCCGCCGCCCAGGAAGTCCACCGTGGTGCCGGTCAGTGCCTGCAGAGCGATTTCATAGTAGTTGTTACGGGAGGTCTCCTTGGCATAGTAAGCGGCAGGGGTTGCGTGGTCGACGGACACGGAGGTGATCACGCCGATCTTCTTGCCGGCTTCCTTGGCATACTCAGTGATGAGCTTGTAAGGATTGGTCAGAGTTACGTCATAGTTGATGACGCCGGACAGGGTCTTCTTACCAGATGCCATGGAGGTGGCAGTGGAAGCGGAGTCCGGGCAGAAGGAAGAGCTGTCGTAGGTGGTTACCAGTCCCAGGTAAGGGAAGGTGGTGAAGGACAGATCAGCAGGAACAGGATACTCGCTGTCGGGATTCTGGATGCTGCCGAGGTAGTACTGGGTGGCCGTCACCTGGGGGTTGCCCATGCCGTCACCGATGAACATGAACACATACTTCGGGGTCGTGGTGGTAGTTGTTTCCTCTGCCATTGCGGGCAGGCAGCCAAGGCACAGGACCATGGCGCACAAGAGGGCGACCAGTTTCTTCATTCTGTTTTCCTCCTCGTTTTTCCCGAGCCGTCCAATCGGCTCGGCTTTGCCTTTTGTTCCTCCGAACAGTTCGTATCATACAGGTTCTGTGTAAAATGCAAAACAGGGAGAATGTTAAATCGCGAGAAAGAAAAAAAGGAGTTTGTAAAAATTATCGAAAATAGGGAGCGTCGCTTTCCAATAAAAAAAGCGACCCGCAAAGGCCGCTTTTTTCAAAATAATTTGCTGAAATTGCCTTTTACCGTTCCTGTACTTCCTTGCCGCTCATGTGCTCGATGGTGATTTCAAACATCTGCACAGCCTTCTCGGCTTTTGTGATTTCTTCATCCACCAATGCTTCCGTGGGGTAATACTTCAGCGCCATGCGCTTCAGCTGCTTCATGGCCTCTGCATGATCGCCGATGATCTGGCATCTGCCGAACACCACCGTGCTTTGCAGATACGGTGCCCACGCGTCTGTCTTGATGGTCTCATGGCCGTACACGGTGAAGCAAACCTTATCGCATGCGGTGATGGCGTCCACCTTGTGTCCCATCTTGGCGCCGTGGAAGTAGATCTTCTGAGCGTCTTCGTCATAGTAATAATTCACGGCACAGCGTAAGGATAGCCGTCATCGCCGTTGACAGCCAGCACACCGCGGCGCTCCTCATGAAGGAGCTTGCGGGCATCTTCCAAGCCCATTTCGTTCTTCTTTCTGCGAACCGGTCTGAACATCGTCATTCCTCCCCTATGGATAGCTTAAAATGAAGCATAGCACGCAGGAAACGACGTGGCAAGTCTTTCTTCTGTCTTATTTGGTCTGCTTCCATCGGGTTACATTTTCAACAAAGTGTTTTTCAATGTCTACGCGGGTGGCCTTGCATTCCTTCGGATACTTTCTGCCTGCCATTCACGATGAAAGTGCTTTCTAAAATTCCAAACTAAATTCTCTTCATTTCAAAAATCGTTCGTAATTTCTCTTGACAAGAAGCAAAAAATAGCATAAAATGAATCGTACCCGATGAAGCACAGGATGTGCAGTACAACCCTGCAAAGGAGGGGCACGCAATGAAGCGACAGAATCTGACGGTTTGTCTGCATGGTTCACAGTGTGCCCTGATTCGCACGGAACGACTGTATCCAGGAGCGCAGGTTTCAGGTTACTGAAATGCCTGTGCTCTTTTTTGTTGTGCTTGATCCGGTCTGTGGGCGGCTGAAAGGCTTGCTGTCACATAAAGGAGGTTGCGTTTTTCCGTGAAAAAGGTTGCGGTGATCATGGGCAGCGACAGTGATCTGCCTGTGCTCAAGGGTGCTTTTGAACAGCTGAAAAAGCTCGGAATTCCTTATGAAGCGCACGTTTACTCCGCGCATCGTACCCCGCTGGAGGCGGCGTCTTTTGCCGCATCTGCACGGGAAAACGGCTTCGGTGTCCTCATTGCGGCGGCCGGCAAGGCGGCGCATCTGGCAGGTTCGCTTGCCGCGCAAACGACGCTTCCCGTCATCGGCATTCCGGTGAAGTCCTCCACACTGGACGGATTGGATGCCCTTCTCTCCACGGTGCAGATGCCCAGCGGCATGCCGGTAGCAACGGTGGCCATTGACGGCTCCGCCAACGCGGCACTGCTGGCGGCGCAGATTCTGGCGGTGGAAGATGCAGACCTGGCTGCAAAGCTTCTGGCCATGCGTCAGGCACAGCACGACGCCGTCCTTGCCAAGGATGCGGCGCTGACCATTGACTAAGGCACCGTCAAAAACACGAACATTTCATTTTTCGGTAATTTCCGAGCCATAAACGCAGGCATCAAACTTTGACCGACAGAAACAGGAGGAAATGAATCATGAAGAAGCTCGAACAGCTCTACGAAGGCAAGGCCAAGAAGGTTTTCGCAACGGATGATCCCAACGTGGTTCTGGTGGACTACAAGGACGATGCCACCGCTTTCAACGGCCTGAAGAAGGGCACCATCATGGGCAAGGGCGTCATTAACAACCGCGTGACCAACTTCCTGATGCAGATGCTGGAGAAGAATGGCATCCCCACCCACTACATTGAAGAGATTTCTGACCGCGAGACCCTGGTGAAGAAGGTACACATTGTGCCCCTGGAGGTCATTGTGCGCAACATCGCCGCCGGCTCCCTGTCCAAGCGTCTGGGCATCCCCGAAGGCACGAAGCTCAAGAGCACGGTGCTGGAATACTGCTATAAGGACGACGAGCTGGGCGATCCCATGGTGAACGAGTACCACATCATGGCCATGGGCTGGGTGGAAAAGCCCGTGCTGGATCAAATTGCCGCCTATGCCCTGCGCATTAACGAGCTGCTGACCGCCTACCTGAAGGACGTCAACATTGAGCTGATCGACTTCAAGCTGGAGTTCGGCATCACCTCTGACGGTCAGCTGGTTCTGGCAGACGAAATCAGCCCCGACACCTGCCGCTTCTGGGATTCCAAGACGGGTGAAAAGCTGGACAAGGACCGCTTCCGCCGCGACCTGGGCAACGTGGAAGACGCCTACATTGAAATCCGCAAGCGCCTGATGGGCGAGTAAAACACCGCATGCATGCACCCCGGATGGTTCACTCTGTCCGGGGCGCATGCGTTTCTGCCGCAGATGCAAAGCTTCTGATACGGCGTATGGACCGTAAAGAGACAAGGAGAATCACAATGGACGAGCTGGAAAGCATGCAGAGCTGCTGCTTTGACGAGGGATTGGATGAGGTGCCCTTCAACAAGCTGCATGAGGAATGCGGTGTGTTCGGCATTTACCGCGCTGATCCTGCCAACAAGAGCGTCGTTGCCGAAACGTACCATGCGCTGTATGCTTTGCAGCACCGTGGTCAGGAAAGCTGCGGCATGGTGGTCAACAACGACGGCGTCATGAAAATCCACAAGGATAACGGCCTTGTAACGGATGTGTTCACCGCGGACGTGCTGGAAAAGATGACGGAAGGCACCATGGCGGTAGGACACTGCCGCTACGGCACCACCGGCGTGCACAGCCGCGCCAACGCCCAGCCGCTGCTGATCAACCATCAAAAGGGTGCCATGGCCTTGGCGCACAACGGCAACCTGACCAACGCCACCGAGCTTCGGGAAGCGCTGGAGAAGAACGGCGCCATCTTCCACTGCACCTCCGATACAGAAGTGATTGCCTACATCATCACCCAGGAGCGGTTGAAGTGCGGCTCCATTGAGCAGGCCGTGCTCAGCGCCATGAACATCATCAAGGGTGCCTACTCCCTAGTGATCATGAGTCCCACCAAGCTGGTGGCCTGCCGTGACCCCCACGGTTTCCGGCCGCTGTGCATGGGCAAGATCGGCAACGACGTGGTGTTTGCCTCGGAAAGCTGTGCGCTGGACGCCATCGGTGCCACCTTTGTGCGGGATATTGAAGCCGGCGAAGTGGTGGTGGTGAATGAAGACGGCATCCATTCTCACAAGCTGCCCGGTGCCTGCCATGACGGCATGTGCGTCTTTGAGTTCATTTACTTTGCCCGCCCGGATTCCGTCATTGACGGAAGCAGTGTGCACGAAGCGCGTTTGCGTGCCGGCACCTTCCTGGCGCTGGATCATCCCGTGCAGGCAGACGTGGTCATCGGCGTGCCGGACTCCGGCTTGGATGCGGCCATCGGCTACAGCCGAACCAGCGGTATTCCCTACGGCATCGGCTTCATTAAAAATAAGTACATCGGCCGCACGTTTATCCAGCCCGGGCAGAAGCAGCGGCAGGACGCTGTTCGCATTAAGCTGAACGTCATCTCCTCCACCGTAAAAGGCAAGCGGGTCGTCATGGTGGATGACTCCATTGTCCGCGGTACCACCAGTGCACGGATTGTGAAATTACTCCGGGATGCCGGTGCCACCGAGGTACACGTGCGCTTGTCCTCCCCGCCGTTTACGGATCCCTGCTTCTTCGGCACGGACGTTGACAGCAAGGACAAGCTGATTGCCGCCAACCATTCCATCGAAGAGGTCGGCAAGATCATCGGCGCAGATTCCATCGGATATCTGTCCCTGGAGGCTTGTGACAAGCTGGCGGCCAACAGCCATTGCGGTTTCTGCAAGGGTTGCTTCTGCGGCAAATATCCCGTTGATCCCCCGCAGGTCATGGCCAAGTACAAATTCGATCAGCCGATTCACGGCGATGCATCCAATTCGGACGAAGAATAACGCAGAGGAGAAAACATCATGATGAAGAGTGAGAGCGAAAGCTACAAGGCGGCAGGCGTTGACATTACCGCAGGCTACCAATCGGTTGAATTGATGAAGAAGCACGTGGCACGCACCATGACCTCCGGCTGCGTGGAAGGCATCGGCGGTTTCGGCGGCCTGTTCGCCATGGATACGGCAGGCATGAAGGAACCTGTGCTCGTTTCCGGCACAGACGGCGTTGGCACCAAGCTGAAGATTGCCATGCTGCTGGACAAGCACGACACCATCGGCATTGACTGCGTGGCCATGTGCGTGAACGACGTCATCTGCTGCGGCGCCAAGCCCCTGTTCTTCCTGGACTATATCGCCTGCGGCAAGAACGTACCGGAGAAGATTGCCGCCATCGTGGGCGGTGTGGCAGAAGGCTGCGTGCAGGCAGGTTCGGCGCTCATCGGCGGTGAAACGGCAGAGCATCCCGGCATGATGCCTGAGGATGATTACGACCTGGCCGGTTTCTCCGTGGGCATTGTGGATAAGGCGCGCATCATTGACCGTGCTTCCGTCCGTCCCGGCGATGTGATGATCGCCCTGCCCTCTACCGGCGTGCATTCCAACGGTTTC
>CAVBFK010000328.1:0-3274 GCA_963594395.1 Lachnospiraceae bacterium | reverse complement strand
CGCCTTGCGAGGCGAGCAGGGGCTTTCCGGTCGCCCCTGCACCCTTCGGAGTGCATCCCCTTTGGAGAAGTCTTGAATTGCTTCACTTTAGTTTCATAATAGTTCAACTTCATCGGAGAGGACACCCGAAGGAGTCCAGAGGGCGACCGGAAAGCCCTCTGGAAGAATAGCCTTAGCTCGTTTATTCCATACGACAAGCTCATACCTTAGCGGAGGTTTATTTATCAAGCATCAAGGGGGCTTTGCGGTCGCCCCCTTGACCCCTTCGCAGTCCTCTTTCTTTGAGGGGCACTGTTCCGCATCTTTCTTGAAGAGTCATTATCCCACTCTGGTTTTCGGGATGGGTGCGGGAAGGGGCTTTTGACTCAAAAGCCGCCTTCCCGCAAATTCCTCTTCCTCCCCATTCCCCATCCCCATGCATGCCCAGAACATCGGGGCGACGATGGCAATGGAGAAAGAGAAGGCGCCCTGCACCGCGTAGGCCGTAAGGGCGGCAAGGAGCGCCCATTTGATAGGCTCCTTCCTGCAGCGGCGGAGGGTGAAGAAAAGCAGCACCAAGTAGCAGATCATCGCCGGCAGGCCGTCATTGGCCAATAGCGCCAGGTATTCGTTGTGCGGGTTGTCGAAGGTCTCCGGGAAGGAAACGCCCACTTCCTTCAGGTAATTGTTGAATGCAAACCAGAACGTGTCGGGGCCGTTGCCCAGCAGAAGATGCTCCTTCGCCATGGCCAGCGTCTGCCGCCATACCCCCAGCCGATAGGAACCAAAGCTGTCCTGCCCGCGCCCCAGCAGGGTCTCGCGGATCTCCCACAGGCCGCCGTCTTCCTCCGTCAGGGGAAGAAGCAGAAGCACCACGATGCAGAGAATCATCATCCCCGCCAGCAGAAGCAGCACCTGCCGTCCCGTGAGGGTGAACAGGGGCTTGTGGGGACGGAGCAGACGAATCCCAAGGAAGATGAGCATCAGAGATACGGCCAGGGCGGCAAAGCCAAGCATCCCGGGCGATACGATGGCGACGTCTTCCACGCCGTCCAGCCAGGGGAAGGCCAGCGCTTTCCGCATGGGATAGCAGAGGAGCATGCATCCTAACACCATGCACCCCCGGGCGCGAAGCTCCGGTTTCCAGAGCATCCCCACCAGAAGCATGACGCCGAAAACCCCCAGAGCCAGAACGCCGCTCTGCACCGTCATGCATAGCATCCACCACACGCCCAGCGTCCCCCCAACCAGCCAGAGCCAGCCGCCGCGCTCCGCGGTTGCAAAGCTCCCCAGCAGTAGCGGAAGCATCAGGCTCAGGTAGCCGGACACCATGTCAATGTTGCCGATGGTGCCCTGAAATTCGTAATTCGTGCGGGTGGAAAGCCCGGTGGGGAAAAGTCCCAGCGGGTTGAGATCCAGGTACTGCCCCGCCACCACGGCGCATTGCAGGATCAGGGAGAGGGCGCACAGATGCATGAGCCAGTCCCGCCGCAGGGGATGCAGGCTCATCATGAGGAAGATGCCGAAGTAGCACAGCTGGGTGGCCATGCCCTCGTAGCGGAGGGAGCCCATCCACACGCAGAGCTCGCCGTTTTTGTTGACCTGCCCGGCGTACGCGCCGAACAGGGCGCTGACGCCCATAAGCAGGAAGAGCACCGCGGCGATGAGATGCCCCCCGTGCAGGCGGAAGGGCAGACGGCGGTACTTTCGCAGGCTGTAGATCACGGCGAAGACCACCGCGCCTAGGGTAATGGCGGTAAACAGCAGGGTTCCCTGCCATTTGGCCTTCGTGATGCTGCTGTACGTTCCGCCCTGCCAAAGGGGAAACACGCTGAGCCACAGCGCCCCCAGGGCGGTCCATAGATAAGTCAAGGTCGTGTCTTGCCGCTGTTCCATGTGCGTCTCCCTCCGTATTGCCTGAGGGGAGAATATCATATTTTGTCAAGATTCTCAAGGGGACAAGGGAACTGTTCGCAGTCTGTTCATGTTTCAGGGAAGACGGAACGGGAGCCCTATTCCCGACAAATGAATAAATTGTCCATTCCAAGTCCTGGTGAATTCCGCTATACTAAATCCTGCAAGATGAAGCAACAGCCTTCCCGCAGGAGGGCTTCCGAAAATGAGGTGGGCAAATGGCCAAAGAAATTACGCGGCTGATGGTGGAGGTTGCCATCGGTCAAGGCTTGAAAGGAATGCGGCAGCAGTTTGACCGCCGCGTGCTGCGCAATGCAGTGGAGCACGGCGGAAGATTCTCCAACGGCCGTTACCAGAAGGCGGCGTTCCAGGCCATGCAGGAGATGCTCCGCACGGAGGATCACCCCTACTTCGCCCTGTGCCATCAGGTGGTGACGGAAGTGGACGAGCGCTACCTGATGAATTATGTGGTTAACCTGGCCTATGAGAGCTGGACCCAGGGCGCGGCCACCATCCGCCGATTGGAGAAAGAGGAAAACTGCAATATCCCCTGGTGCATCACCCTCTTTACGTCCAAGGCCGGTCAGCGCATGACGGCCGATACCGCGGCAGCATTGATTGCCCAGGGCATGGAGATTGGCGTCATGGCCTATGTCGTGTATGAAGAAGACGCCCGCGTAGATTTACTCCACGACCTGTGCGACCGTTTCCCCAAGTGCTCCTTCACGGTGTTCCTGCCCGATGAGAAGATAACCGACGCCCTGCTGGATGACCTTTCCCTGCCGGATAATCTGGCCATGGTGGCCATGCAGCCTGCGGGTCATTTCACCTCCTATGAAAAGCTGCGGAAGCATCACTGCCTGTTCGGATTGTGCCGGGATGTGGATGCCGCCTCGGCAGAGCGCATGATGCATCAAAGCGACCTGCGCCTGCAGAGCATCCCCAATGCCCCCATCGTCTTCTATCGCCTGACGGAAACTTGCCCGAAGGACGTGGCAGAGCAGTTCTCGGCCTTCGTGTGGCAGCAGAAGGCGCATCCGTCCTATCCCGTCTTCCCCATCGATCTTTCCTGCGACCTTTCTCGGGTGGATGAGATCATTTCCGATGATGCCTGCCGCCTGTCCCTGGCGCCCGACGGCACCTACCTGCTGGGAGAAGCCAAGACCCCCGCGGAGATGAAGTTCCCGGGAACCTCGCTTCACGACGCGGTGCGGCAACTACTGAAGAAATAAAATCTTACGCAACTTGCACTTGCAAGTTGCGATTTTTTATTGCAAATGAAAGATAAGGGGCGTTGTTCTGAAATTCTTCAGTTTCATCATAACAAGTCGACATTATAAGGAGTGCACCGAGGGAGTCCAGAGGGCGACCGGAAAGCCCT
>CAVBFK010000327.1:0-3912 GCA_963594395.1 Lachnospiraceae bacterium | reverse complement strand
ATCTCCGTATCCATGTGGGTCACCCAGAATTCCAGGAAAAGCATAGCCTCCTGCTTGTTGTTCGAGGCAGGATTGACGATCCACAGATCCATGGTTCCGCGGACAGCCTTTGAGGAATCACTCGTCAGCTTTGGCGGGCAGACGGAAACCACAAGGTCGCTATCGTTATATCCCGTGCCAAAGTATTGTGCGTAGTTCATTAACAAAGGATTTTGCTCTCCTTCGGATTGGAAAACCTCTTCATATTGCATGGCGGTTTCCATCAAATTACGGAAATCTTCCTGATCAAAGGTAACAGCGGAATCTTCATTTTCGTTGAGGAGCAGGTAGTAACGAACCAAATCCTTCAGCACACCTTCGATGCCATCCAGGCAGGCAAACAGGCATAGATCTTCATGGTCTTCCGCTTCCGTCTCCTGCCAAACGCTGATCAGGCTGAAAAGCTCCTCCATCGTTTTCGGGAAATTTCCCAAATTCAATGCTTCCCACTGTGTTTGGTTCATGGTCCAGTAGTTCAATTCGAGGGATGCCGGCACAGCGATCAGATGATCGCCGTCCATCAGCACCTCCTGCGCCCAGGGATAAAAGTGGCTGACCTGCTCCATGAGGATGGACGACTCATTCAGAGCCGTCGTGTATCCCTTGGCTTTCACTTGGCTGAAAAGGCCGTCTGACGTGACAAGATACAGATCAATACCGTCATCGGAGAGAATCAGGGAGTTCTGCAGGTCTTCCATATCATCGGTTCGCTCGACAATGTTGACTGCTATTTGAGGATACGCCGCTGAAAATTCCAGCACCAGCTGCGGATCTGCCGTTCCTTTGATGGTCAGAACGGTTCTGTCTGCATTTTCGGCCTGAATCGTTCGGATCAGCAGACTTCCGTCGTTCATATAAGCATAGGAACCTTGGAGCAGACAGGCCTTGTCAGTCGAAAACAAGTTTGTCAGCGGCAGATACGCGCAGATAAATGCATGCTCAGCAGAAACCGCATAGACTTTCCCACTATCGACCGTATAGTAGAGGACGTCATTCGTCGCATCCAGGCACAAGCCATACTTGTCCGTTCCATCAATATCCTCCCAGACCTTTGTAACGGACTGCGTAGCAAGGTCGTAGACGGCCGGATGAACGCAGGCGTCGCTTTCGGAATACTGACTGATCAGCAAGGTGCCATTGTCAGTGCTCCAAAGGGCGCGGATCCCCGGAATTTCAAGCTTTTCCACCTGATGTGACGCAACATTCAGACGGTACACTTCGTAGGTATCCCCTGATTCAAAGGTAAAGCTGTTGTACAAGAGAAAAATGTCCGCAACTTGCACTTGCAATTTGCGGGCATTTCTGCAATTCATGCTGTTAAACAGCAATTCGCGCCGAATTAAATAATTGGTGTTGTTTCTACCATATAATACAGTCACCAAATGCTCTTATGCAATTTAGGAGGGAATTGCACAAGCAGCAAAACCATCAAGGAAAGAGGAGAAACCATGAAGGAAGTGTTCCGAAACAAAGCCAAGGGCTTCCGCGTCCTGCTGGGAAGCATGGGCATGTCGCTGGTTACGGCGATCGCTTACATGCTGTTCTATGCCAGTACCCGCTACATGTCCTGGGCAGCCTTTAGCATTCTGCTGGCAGGGATTGTACTGTCGGCGGTGCTGATTCTGTGCAAACTGCATCGGTTTGCACCCACGGTGATGCTGCTGAGCAGTTTTGCCGCATTGATGTTCCACGTTTACTACATCTACTTCTTCATTTCATCCGTTGTTACGGGCATTCAGTTTTCCGGATTCCCGCCGGAATTCTTCATCAACTTTGCATTGTATTTGGTGACACTGGTGCTGAGCATCATGAGTGTCTTCATGCCGGTAGAGGAGGAATGAGAACATGAAGAAAAAGACACTGAACAAGGTCCTGTCAGTCGTCAGCTTCCTCCTGGCTGGCATGATTTTTACAGGCACGGTCATTGCAGACGAGAATGCCGTGAACATCAACAACATTCTGGGTGCAAAAACCTATGAAGTGGTTGCCGATGATGACACGTCCGATCAGGATACCGAATATTACAAGTCTGACTATGATTCACTTGCAGAATTGCGTGAAGAGGGTCATGCTACAGCAACTCAGGTGCTGGCAGAGGGCAGTGTTCTGCTGAAGAATGAGAACAATGCTCTGCCGCTGAGCAAAGGAGACAAAGTCAGTCTGCTGGGTGTGACGGCTTATGATCCTGTGTACGGCGGCACTGGATCCGGCACGATCAGCGTCGCAGACGCTGTCAATTTTGTGGATTCGCTGGAAAACGCAGGTCTGACGCTGAACCCCACGCTGAAGAATTTGTACACCAGTGAAGACTGGGCACAGTACAAGCGTGCTACCGACGGTTCTTTCGGTACAACAACATTGCTGATTAACGAAGCGCCGTGGACGGTGGTCGATGAGGCTGCCGGCAGTACGCTTGCTGAGTACGGCGATGCAGCCATCTTCATCGTTGGCCGTGTAGGCGGCGAAGGCTATGACCTGAACGGCGGCAACAACGATGGCATTGATAACGGCGATGGTCTGGGACATGACTATCTCGGACTGAATGCCAACGAGCTGTCCGTGCTGGAAGGTCTAAAAGAGCGCAAGGCCGCAGGCGAGATCAGCAAGATTATCGTGCTGATTAATTACGCCGGCATGATCGAAGGCAGCTTCCTGAAGGATGATGCCATTGATGCGGCGCTGTGGGTCGGTGCTCTGGGCGTTGGCGGCAATGCCATTGGCAGCTTGCTGACAGGCGAAGTTTCTCCCTCCGGTCGTTTGCCTGATACCATGTGGATGGACAACGCCATGAACCCTGTCAATGTCAACTACGGTGCCTATATTTATCCGAATGCGGAAGAGCTGGATGTTCCGGATGAACTGGGCACCGGCATGTATCCTGAGGCAACGCTGGCATCCTACGTTGTCTATCAGGAAGGCATGTACCTGGGTTACCGCTACACTGAGACTCGCTACGAGGATCTCGTGCTTGGCACAGCCAATGTGGGCGAGTACGATTACGATCAGGTGGTTGCCTATCCTTTCGGCTACGGCCTGAGCTATGCAAACTTCGAACTGTCTGACGTGAAGGTGACCAAGGAAGGTGACCGTTCCTATGTGGTAACGGTGAAGGTGACCAACACGTCTGATCAGTGGGCAGGCAAAGTGTCTGTGCCTGTGTACATTTCGAAGCCTTACGGCGATTATGCTAAAGAAAACAGCATTCAGGTGCCTTCTGTGGAACTGGTTGACTTCGGCAAAACAGAGACCCTCCAACCTGGTGAAAGCCAGACGCTGACCATTACGGTAGACGAAAAGTACCTTGCATCCTATGACTCCTACGGTGCTCGCACCTATGTCCTCATGGATGGCGACTACTACTTTGCCGTTGGCGGCAGCGCGCACGAGGCAGTCAACAACGTGCTGGCGGCAAAGAAGAACAACGGCATTACGGTCGATGAATCCAAGATGATCGGCACAGGTGATGCTTCTGTAACTGCTAAATTCACCTTAGCCCTCGACAAGGAAAAGTATTCGACCACCGAAACCACCTCTGCCTTGGACGGAACAACGGGCAACACGATTACCAACCTGTTCGATTTTGCGGACATCAATCTCTACGAGGGTCGCGGCGACAATCACGTGGATTACTACAGCCGTGACAACTGGCAGGCTGTTTCTCTGGATATGACGAATGGTCATGTTCAGCTGACGATGACAGAGCAGATGGCTACCGATATTTTTGCACAGGTTCCTGAGCTGACAGGCAATTACAACAACTCCAAAGGCGTTCCGGAGAAATATCGCCAGCCGATTCCGACGGATGACGGTGAGTATCCTGCCTACGGTGTAGATTCCGGTCTATCACTGATTGACATGCGTACAGACGACGAC
>CAVBFK010000326.1:0-8373 GCA_963594395.1 Lachnospiraceae bacterium | reverse complement strand
CACCTACCGTCAGTGGGATACCCAGGTCACCGAAGGTGAAAATACCATGACTTGGGACGGCCTGGGGGACAACCAGGAGAAAATGCAGCGGGGGGACTATACCTTTGCATTGACCCTCACGGCAACCGATGGCCAAACCTACACGGCGGAAACGGCCTTCACCATGAAGCAGTGCAATCAGGCGCTCATGTTTGCCCTCTCCAGCGGCGATACCTACTATCGGGATAGCGACTGGTACATTGAGTATGAGCTCATCCGCGATGGTCAGCTCATGATTGAAATCTACCGTGCCGATGATCTGACCACTTTGCTGGATTCCAAGCGCCGGCAGGCCAGCAGTTCGCCGTCTACCTGGCACTGGGACGGAAAGATCAAGTACAAGGCGGCAGAAGCGGGGGACTACGTCATCCGCCTGTATGCCAGCGAAAATCCTTCCTATTCCATTGACGTTCCTGTGACCTTGACCGATGATGCCGAACCTACCTATGAGCTGGCCGTCACGGGCGCCATTATGCCGGAGGACGGCGCCGATGATGCGACCATCTGGCAGTTGATGACGTCGACCGCCACGGTGGTTCGTCCCACCAGCGCCGCCAAGCACACCCACCAAAATGTCTATGCCCTGCCTTCCAAGGATTCGACTGTGCTGGGTACGCTTCATTGCAACACCCAGGCTGTTGAGGTGAAGGAAATCCGCGAGGATGGCTGGTGCCTCATCGGTGCATGGAATCATGAGGATGGCTCCTATACGGAGGGCTATGTGCCCACGGATCGCCTGATGGTGGTTCAGCCGCAAACCAAGTATGGCCTGCTGGTGGATAAGAAGAACCAGGTTATGAAGATCTACGAAAACGGCCAGTGCATCTGGAGCATGCCCATTTCCACGGGATTGGCCGCCAAAGATAAGCTCATCCGCGAAACGGCCGCAGGCTCGTTCATCACGGCTGAGCACATGCCCGACTTCAGCGACAGCGGCTATACCTACAGCTATCCCATCCGCTACGATGGCGGCAACCTGATTCATCAGCTGGGATGGAAGAAGAAAAGCGGCAAGTTGGATTTCTCAGATCAGCTGCCGTACCTTGGACAGAAGGCTTCCCATGGCTGTGTCCGCATGGAGAATAACACGGGAGACGGCGAGATTAACGCCTACTGGATTTACACCCACATTCCTGTAGGCACGCGGATTATCATCACAGATGACCCTGAACAGCGCGTTCAGCAGGTGGCCAATGCCGAGGCCGAAGTCTCCAACGAGCGCGTGCTGACGATTACTGCCACCGCCACGGATCTACAGGAAGGGGAAAGCGAACTGGTGGTAACCCTCGGCGGTGACGTGGTGCTCGGCACCCGCGAAAAATGGCAGAAGAATGAAGATGCTTTCCCGGCGGTGCTGGCACGTGAAGGCTATGACTATCCGTTCAAGAATCTGGTGGATATTTTCAAGTCAGATGATATGACCTTTCTGAACCTGGAGTGTGTGCTGAAATCGGACGGCAGCGGGGAAGACACGGACAAGCTGTACCGGTTCCGCGGTTTGCCGGAATATACGGCCGTGCTGTGGCGCTCCGGCGTGGATCAGGTGAACATTGCCAACAATCATCACATCGATTATGGCACGGCGGGACGTACTTCCACCGTGCAGGCGCTGGTAGATGCCAACATTCCGTACAGCGGATACGGCCAGCTGTACATCTGGGAAAAGGACGGTCACAAGATCGGCTTTGCAGGTTGTCGCGAGTCCATCTGGCGGCAGGATCGAACCATCATCAAAACAGAAGTGGATCAGCTCCGTGCCCTTGGCTGTGATGTGGTAATCTACAGCTGTCACTGGGGTACCGAGTACAGCCCGACCCACAGCAGTGAACTTCAGCAGACCATGGCGCAGGACGCTGTCGATGCAGGGGTAGACATCGTGGTTGGCACGCATCCGCATGTGGTGCAGGGCATTGAATATCGGGATGGCACGCTGATTATCTACAGCCTGGGCAATCTGATGTTTGGCGGCACCCATGATATGACCACCTTCGACGCCATGCTGGCGCAGGTGCACCTGCGATTCTCAGGCGACACCTATGTAGGCGCTGAGTTGGACTTGATTCCTGTGCTGACCAGCAGCAGCGTACCCTATAACGATTTCTGTCCGAAGCTTGCCGACGGCGAAGATGCACTGCGCATCCTTGCTAAGGTGCAGGCAGACAGCGATATTCTCATTCAGGATTCCATGTACTTCCCGGCACAGTAAGTGCATAAACCAGGAGACTAGGAAGCACCCATGCAAACCGTTTGCCAATCATGGTAAGCAGTATGCGTGGGTGCTCTTTTTTGCACTCATCGTGACAAACAGATAGGATGGCTCGGCTCGGTAAGACAAAAAGACGTATACGAGGATGGCTAGCAGACCTGGCATTCCCCAAGGTCAAGCACATGCGCAATCTTCTGCACCAGCCTTGCGGAATGGCCTACGGGAGGCTATGGCCTTGGGCCTGCCTCTGCTTTCATGATGCGTACTATGAAGACGTAAATGACACACAGCAATAGCCCATTGCTTGGGCTACAGATGAGTGGAAAGCCCCTTACAATTCGAGATGGATGGCATATAGCCAACCATAAAATATACTTTGGTTTGCAAGCAAAAGAACATACCGATAACATACCAATGGACAGCAAAACATACCGAAGTATGCTTTGGAAACGCGATGATTTAGACCTTATAGAATGAGAAAGAGCCAGCCGGAAACGTGAAGCTCCAGCTGGCTCTTTGAAGATTCTTGTATGCTGTTTTTGTGCGGCAAGATCTCATGAGGATGGGGGTTCTCAATCCCCCATTACTCGGCGATCAGCTGCTTGCAGGCGCTGTCGACCAGCGCATCGATGCCTTCGTGATAGTGCTCACCGACACGGTCGGCATTCACCAGGGAAAGCATCAGGATGATGATGGCCGCCGACGCGGTGTGATCCGGCACGGTCAGCGTAACGCCTACTTGGTGGATCATGCTGATGATGAACTCTTCCTGGCTCTGGTAGTGCTTCTCCAGCTCATCCTCAGGGATACGGCGGAGCATAATGGGCACTTCCTCGGCCAGAAACTTGCCGATAGGCTGGGCAACGATGTAGCGGAATGCGGCACGAAATGCGGCCGATGCACGAACGGGAGCCGGCTGATCTGCCTGCGCTTGCAGTACGGTTTCAGCGGCATCATAGGCTTTCTTCTGCCAGGTTTCCAGCATGTCGAGGAACAGCAGTTCCTTACTGGGATAGAAATGATAGAATGCACCTTTGGAGATGCCTGCCTCATCAGCAAGCATCTCCACGGTTGTTTTGCGCATTCCTTCACTGCAGGCATGGTTCCATGCGGCTTTGCGCAGGTTTGCGATAATGGTCGCTTTTTCCTGCTCGGTGAATGCTGCGGACATGGCTTATCCTCAATTCTTCGGCAGGTAGATGGAGGCACTTGCGCCCAGCGATGCCGTTTGGTCGATGGAGACGTGCACCGTGTAGTAGGCGGCGTTCTGACGGGTTACGCCCAGGGAAGAAATCTCGGTGACCGTGCCGTAGAACACCATGGATTCGTTGGTATCCAGCGTGCAGGGAACGGTACTGCCGATGCGCACCTGGCTCAGGTCCATTTCGTCCACCTGGGCAACAATCTCCAGCTTGTCGGTCAGGTAGATGCGGGCAAGCAGCTCACCCTTCCATACCTGCTGGCAGGCGGAAACGGCAACAGAAGCGACAACGCCGGTGCTGGGTGCAGTGATGACGGAGGAGGCGCCTACATCTGCATCCTGGGACATGAAGGTCATCAGTGCCTGACCGCGGGTTACCGTATCGCCTTCATTGACCAGCACCTCGGCGACACGGCCGCTGCCGGCAAGAAGTACGGGATCACGGCGCGTTACAACGCCCTTGCCCACGCAGTCCTTGTTGCTGTAGCTGTCATCACGGTACAGGGAGATGCTGGTGTTGCTGTCGAAGCTGCCCTTGGTGATGTCAACCACGTAGCTGCTTCCACTGATGGCCACGACCTGGCCTTCGCCCTTCTCATCCTTGGACTTGAAGTACAGCGTTTCACCGATGTGCAGGGTACGGTTCTTTTCGTCGTTGTAAGCGCCGGAGGTGGTGGCCGTGATCTGCTGGCTTACCGTTCCTTCCAGCGCAATGACGGCACCGTAGCGGGTGGCCACGGTCTGGGCATCATCGCCCGCCTGTGCGAAAACCTTGGCAACAGTGCCGTCTTCGCTGGCATACAGGGTGTTGGTCAGCATGGTGAACAGCGTATCGCCTTCGGTGACCGTATCGCCGGCCTCCAGGTCAAAGGAGGCCAGCGTGCCGGAATAGGGCGCCACAATGTCTACATAGTTAACGGCAGATACGTTGCCGTTGGCAATGGCATAGTTGGACAGATCCGTGTCGGCCAGGGCAGGCACGGCTACGAGGAGCGAGAGGGCAAGAATCAGAGCGGCAATTCGTTTCATTTTTGAATCAGCTTCCTTTCCATACTTCGGTCTGTTTTATTCAACACTCTTCAAAGCTTCTACCATGTCGATGGTGCGAACCTTGCGCGTCAGCACCCATTCGATGAACCAGGTAAAGGCAAAGGTAATGGCGCTTGCCAGCAGAATGGATTGAATCGTAACGTTGGAGGCGAACACCATGGAGTCATACTCACAGGATTTCAGAATCACATCGACCAGCAGAATTCCCGGAGGAATGCCCAGAATCACGCCCAGCAGTGCGGTAATATCATTTTCGTGGAGCATCAACTTCCGGATCTCCTTCTGATGATATCCTAGCACCTTCAGCGTGGCGTAATCACGGGTGCGCTCGGTGAAGTTCATCAGTCCCATGTTATAGCAGATGACGAAGGCAAGACCAAGGGCCGCGCCGGACAGAATGGTGAAGGCTGTGGATGTGGAGTCCATAATGGTCATGGTCTGCTTGAACTGCTGGGTGGGATACTTGATGGCAGTGACTTCGTCCATCTCATTCAGGCGGTAGACGCAGTCGTCTGTGGGGCCGGTAATCAGCAGAGATGTGGCGGCAAAGCTGCCCTTGCGGAGCTTTTCCCAGGCTTTCTTGCCCATGAACACGCCTTGGCCGATGTTCGTATCGGCGGTGCCGATGACCTGCAGGTGAAGGGTATCATCATCGCCTGCCAGCACCAGATCAACGGTGTCACCGACGGAGATGCCCATAACCTCGCACTGCTTGGCGCTCACAATGATGCCTTCCTCAGGCATGGCCAGCCATGTGCCGTCGGTGCCGAGATACAGGGAGGTCTGATCCTCCGGCATAACGGTCAACAGCATGGAGCGGCTCTGCCCGTTGAAACGCAGGCTGATGGTCTGCTCCATGATACCGTCGATCTTTTCGGCTTCATTTCCAAGGCGGGATTGGTAGCTTTCTAACGTGCCTGCCGTGGTGGAATCAAGATCCACGCGCATATCATAGCGCAGGGTGTTGCTGTAATACTGGCCGATGAAGTAGTCGAAGGAATCCAATAGGCCAAAGGTGCAGATGATCAGCATGTTGCAGCAGATGATGCCGACCAGAGCCATCAAAGTGCGACCCTTGTTGCGCAGCAGATTGCGGATGATCATCTTCGCATTGAAGGAAAGACGGCGCCACAGGCCTGTGATGCGCTCCAGAAGAATGCGGCTGCCGGATTTCGGGGGCTTGGGACGGAGCAGATCAGCGGTGGTTTCGCGTGCGGCCTTGTTGTAGGCATGGAGGCAGATGACAACGCTCAGAACAACGCTGAGAATCATCATGCCCCAGCTGGGCAGGGAAATGGCCGCCCGTAGCTGATAGGGGTAGCGGGAATTGTGGGTGACGATCTCCCAAATCACGTCAGGCAGGGTATACTGGCCAATGATCACGCCGGCAAGCGAACCCACCAGCGACGGATAGAACGCATAGGACAGGTAGTGGAAGCGAATCTGGCGGTCACGGTAGCCCAATGCCTTCAGCGTGCCCATCTGAATGCGCTGATTTTCGATCATACGCGTTAGCGTGCTAACCACAATCATGGCGGCTACGGCGAATGCCAGCACAGGGAAGACGTAGCTCAGATTCTGGAACATGCTGGTGTAGTTCCGAGCCATCATGGTGGAAGAGTGCGTCTGCTGCGTCAGCACCAGCGAGGTGGGAAGCATCTCCTGAATTTCGGCAATGACAGCAGATTCATCTGCATCGTCTTCCAACTCAACCAGCACGTCATTCAGGGGCATCTCGGTTACGGCTTGGGCAGAAATCAGGGCAAAGCCGTAATGCTCGGGATCGGCCGTCACGTCTTTGGTGGTGACCATGTACTCGGCACTCATGACGATGCCGCGGATAATGAAGTTCTTGCTGATGCCGCTGTAGGAAAGTGTGATGGAGTCGCCTACATGCAGATCATGCGCTTCGGCAAACTGTTCCTCCAGCAGGCAACCCTTCAGATCGGTAGAGCGGAGCGCCTCGCCTTCGCGGATCAGCGGCGTGTTCAGCACCATTTCGCCGTCGTAGGCGTGGACGTTGAGGGAAACATCGGTGCCAAGATCAGGGGCATCATACTCCAGCGTGGAGCGCGCCTGAATCTGCTTGACGCCGGAGAGATTCTTCAACCGGGACAGATCCTGCTTGCTGAAGCCGGAGGACTTTACCCACAGGTCTGCCAGATTGCATTCTTCAAAGTAGGTTTCTGCGGATAGATCCAGCATCCGCCACGTGGCATCCAGTCCGCTGAAAACCCAAGTACCCAGCGCACAGAGAAGCACAATGGCCAGAAACTGCATGGCATTCTGCTTCATATCGCGTAACAGCTTCCGGAAAAGCATGTTGTGCCGTCTGCGCTCGGTGGATTTTTCTTTTACCATGTGATGTCCTCCACCTTTGCAGGATGTTCATTGACCTCCATCGACTGCACTGCACCATTGCGGATGCGGATGACCCGGTTGCCCAGCGGAGCAATGCTGGCGTTGTGTGTGATGATGACCACGGTGGTCTCATAATCGCGACACAGTTGTGTCAGCAGGTCCAGCACCTGCTCGCCGGTTTTGCTGTCCAGGGCGCCGGTGGGTTCATCACACAGCAGCAGGGCGGGGTTCTTGCAAAGTGCGCGGGCGATGGAAACACGCTGCTGTTCACCGCCGGAAAGCTGGGCAGGAAAGTTGTTCATACGATTCTTCAGTCCGACCTTCTCCAGCACTTCACGGGGATTCAGGGCGTTGGGGCAGACCTGCTGTGCAAGCTCCACGTTTTCCAGCGCCGTCAGGTTCGGCATAAGGTTATAAAACTGGAACACGAAGCCTACATCCAGGCGGCGGTATTCTGTCAGCTGGGAAGAACGCATACCGGTGATCTCCTTACTGCCGACAAGAATATGACCGCTGGTGGCTTTGTCCATGCCGCCCAGCAGGTTCAGCACCGTGGTTTTACCGGCGCCGCTGGGACCAAGCACCACGCAGAATTCACCCTTCTCAATGCCGAAGGATACGTGATCAGCTGCGTGGACAACCGTATCACCGGTCGGATAATCCTTGCATACCTGGTCAAAAGTGATATAGCTCATGATTACCTCCATATCGCTGTGACCCAAATGGGCCTTTCAGTCACATAGTATACTTGCAGAGGCCACTATGTCAAGCATCAGTCTACGAAAAGAGCATGAACTTTCTGTGAATTGATGCACGTTGCTTCCTATTGATGCGCTGAAAACTCGATGCCGCCAAGGTACAAAAACGGAGGGGTGAAATCTCGCCCCTCCGCGTGAATGCACCTTTGTGTTTTTACTGAACCGCGGCCGAGAATGCCTCAAAGAATTCGGGGCAATCCCAACTGCCGCAGGCACTGAACCGATCATCCTTGACGGCCAGCTGTACGGTGAATCCGTTATCCAGCGTGAACAGCAAGGACTGACTGCCGCTGACAGCACCGCTGGATTTATAGGATGCGTTGTTGAACAGCGTGCTCAGCAGGGAAGCGATGGTGTCGCTGTCTGTGACCGTGCCCACATCGCTAAGCTCGATGGCGGTGACATGACCGCTGATCTGCAAAGCATCTGCCAAGGACTCGCTGCTGGTTAGTGCGGTTCCGTTGAAGCTCACCCGCTGGAAAGCACGCATGGTGCCATCTACCTTGGCAGCGACCAGCGTGCCGCCCATGCCGCTGATTTCGTAAACCTCAGAGCCGGCTTCACTGCAGTTGCTGAGGATGACGTTAGCGTCAGACAATGCCGGTTCGGTGGTGTACTCGGCAATGGTGCCAAGACTGCTGCCCAGCTGACTGTCACTGACGGAAGACGGCGTAGACAGCAGACGGTAGAACTTTCCGTTGATGCCGATCAGCGAGAAGGTTCCACTGGAACTGCTCTCCCAAATGCTGCGATACGTG
>CAVBFK010000325.1:0-9327 GCA_963594395.1 Lachnospiraceae bacterium | reverse complement strand
GTGATGCTCTGTGCTTCACTGCCAAGGGTCAGCCATGCATCGCCGCCGACGGACTTCACCTGCACATTCTGGTAATGGCCGGCTACCCGCACATCGCCGCTGACGCTGACGATATTCACCGCCTGGCAGGTGCCGTCTTGCAGGAAGGCATCGCCGCTGACGGCATCCACATTCAAAATCCCATGCACGGTCAATTGCTGTGCAAACACATCGCCAGCCGCCGTTTTCAAGGCCATATCGCCTTCGCATGAGAGGTCATTCAGCTTGATATCTCCTGAACCACTGCTGGCATGGAGGGATGTCAAGCTCACTCCCTGCGCCGTCAGGTCACCGGATGCCAAGTTGAAAATGCCCTGAAGCTTGGCGCCTTCCGGCAAGGTAATGGTGAGCTGTTTCGGATTTTCAGTGCGGCCAATCTTGAAGGTGCGGCGGAGCCTCTCCAAAATGCCCCCTTCATAGCGATTTTCTTCGTTCTTCTTTTCCCGTGCAGAGATACACAGCGTACCGCAGGTCAAGTCAATCCTGGGATCGCTTTCGTCATTCCAAATCACGTGCACTTTGTCATCTTCCGAGCGGGTCAGGAAGACATCGGTCGCACCCAGCTGTACCTTCACGGTCGCCACTTCCTGCACGGGATAGCCAAAATCGTAGTGTTTGGAAGCGTCTTGACGGTCTCCTGCTTCCTGCGAGCTGTCAGCCTCCACGCCCTTCTGCGCAAGATGTTCAAAGTCATCGTGCTCGGGATTGTCTTCTTCTTTCTTGGCATATTTCTGGATGATCTCATCAATGCCGCTCAGGCTTTCCTTCACAGCCGCAAGGGCTTCTTCCTCGCTCTTGCCGTCATGGAGGAGATCTTCATAGTGTGCCTGGCAGTTGTCCATCAATTCATCATGCAGTGCCTTAACCTCATCGGACCAGACCACGTTTTCAAACAGCGCGTCTACCATGCCGCTTACTTTGGTATTCATGCTTCCGCCTCCATAATCAGCGCATCAATCAACTTTCGTGTTTCCATCCATGCTTCACGGTCCTGCTGTAGCCGCTGGCGCCCTTCTTCCGTGATGGCATAATACCGCCGTCTGGCGCCCGTGTTTTCATCCCCCCAATAAGAGCGGATGAGGCCTGCACTTTCCAGCCGGCGGAACGCGGTGTAGAGCGTTGCTTCCTTCATTTCAAAGGAACCGTTGCTTTGGTCGGAAACATTTTTGTTAATCCGATAACCGTAGCTGTCGCTCTCCGACAGCTGACGGAGAATAATCGTATCCGTGTACCCCCGAAGAAGATCCGCCGAAAGGGTCATGGATTAACGCCCCCTCTTCTCTTCCTGCCACTTTCTCGGCATGCGGGTTTCGGCATGTCTTTCTTTCTCGACACACTTGGTTTCCATCATGCACCAATCATCATACGTGAACACACCCATATATTCAGTCATCAATCATCATTCCTTTCCACTACGGCACGGTGGAGGAGCATCCATCGTGCCTCGCTACGAGATACATTATACGCATAGATACCTCGCCTGTCAAGGTATCTTTTCAGGCAAAGGAAAAAGTTTTTCTGTTCTTTTCATGTTCGCCCCTTGAAACCTGGTTCTCCCTTCGCTACAATAGACATGAAGTATCTGCAAAGGAGCAGCCTATGGCAAAGATTCAAATGAAAACACCGCTCGTCGAAATGGACGGCGATGAAATGACCCGGATTCTCTGGGCCGATATCAAGAAACTGCTGATTGAGCCTTTTGTTGACCTGAAGACGGAGTATTATGACCTGGGACTGAAGCACCGCGACGAAACCCGCGACCAGGTGACCGTAGACAGTGCACTGGCCACCAAGAAGTACGGCGTGGCCGTGAAGTGCGCCACCATTACCCCCAATGCCCAGCGCGTTGAGGAATACAACCTCCACGAAATGTGGAAGAGCCCTAACGGCACTATCCGCGCCATGCTGGACGGCACGGTGTTCCGCGCCCCCATTCTGGTGAAGGGTGTTCATCCCACCGTGCGCACCTGGGAGAAGCCCATTACCATTGCCCGTCACGCTTACGGCGATGTCTACCGCAATGTGGAGATGGCTGTTCCCGGCCCCGGCACGGCAGAGCTGGTCTTCACCGCGGCTGACGGCACGGAAACCCGCCGGAAGATCTTCGACTTCAAGTCTGCAGGCATTCTGCAGGGCATGCACAATGTGGATGCATCCATCGAGTCCTTCGCCCATTCCTGCTTCCGCTACGCATTGAGCTTGAAGCAGGATCTGTGGTTCTCCACCAAGGACACCATCTCCAAGACCTATGATCACCGCTTTAAGGATATCTTCCAGGAGATTTTCGACCGTGATTACAAGGCCGCCTTTGAAGAAGCCGGCATCACATATTTCTACACGCTGATTGACGACGCCGTGGCTCGCGTGGTGCGCTCCAAGGGCGGATTCATCTGGGCCTGCAAGAATTATGACGGCGATGTGATGAGCGACATGATCGCCACTGCTTTCGGTTCCCTGGCCATGATGACCAGCGTGCTGGTTTCCCCGGACGGCAATTTCGAGTACGAAGCCGCCCACGGCACGGTGACGCGGCACTACTACCGCTACCTGAAGGGCGAAGAGACCAGCACCAACCCGGTTGCCACCATCTTTGCCTGGGCCGGTGCCCTCCGCAAGCGCGGCGAAATGGATGCACTGCCCGAATTGTGCGGCTTTGCCGACAAGCTGGAGAAGGCCACCATTGACACCATCGAATCCGGCGTGATGACGAAGGATCTTGCCCTGCTGTGGGACGGTGAAGCCACCGCCGTGAACAGCCGCACCTTCCTGGAAGCCATTGCCGCGCGACTGGCCTAACGCCTGAGGAGGAACCATCATGGACGCGGACGAAAACATTCTTGTTCTTGCCGATGAAGACGGCAACGATGTGCCCTTTCAAATTCTTGACGAAATCGACCTGAACGACCGGCGCTATGTGGTGCTGGTTGCCCTTGACGATGAAGACGGCGGCGTGCTCATTTTCCGCGTATCGGAAGATGAAGACGGCAACGAAGCCTTCGAGCCTGAAGACGACGATGCCATGCAGCAGCGCGTGCTGGATACCTTTATCGTAGACGATGAGGGCAACAGCTACAGCGAAGAGGATTTTGTGCCGGCTGAGTAAGGGGCAATGAACTGCATAAAAACAGAGGCTGTGAACGATACGTTTCTTCACAGCCTCTGTTTTTTGTATCAGGTGACTTACTTTTTCTCCACCACAACGCCGCCGGTCTTCCAGATGGAATTGGCAGGAACCAGCCCGCGCACACAGCTCAAGGGATAAATGTTGCTGTTGCGGCCAATCACCGTGCCGGGGTTCAGCACGCTGTTGCAGCCGACTTCCACGCAGTCGCCCAGCATGGCGCCCATCTTCTTCAGGCCGGTTGCCGCCTGTTCATCACCGTTATGCACCACCACAAGGGTCTTGTCACTCTTCACGTTGGAGGTAATGGAGCCTGCGCCCATGTGGCTCTTGTAGCCCAGGATGCTGTCGCCCACGTAATTGTAGTGGGGCGTCTGCACGTTGTCGAAGAGGATGACGTTCTTCAGCTCCACGGAGTTGCCCACCACGCAATGCTCGCCTACCAAGGCCGCACCGCGGATGAAGGCACAGTGCCGAACCTCTGTCTCTGCGCCGATGATGCACGGAGCGCCCAAAAAAGCCGTCGGGGCAACGATTGCCGTGCGGTGCACCCACACCTGGGGCGAAACCTCGGTGTAGTCTGCAGGGTCAAGCGTCTTGCCCAGATCGATGATCATCTGCTTGATGCCGCTCAGCGCTTCCCACGGGTAGGTAAACTGGGACAGATACGCCCCCGCCAGCGTATGCTTCAAATCATAAAGTTCCTGAATGGTCAGCATAACGATTTCTCCTTATGTCAATACTTCACGGCAAGTTTTCACTTCTGATAAATCTTCATGCGCTTTTCCAGCACTTCGGGCCGTGCCACGGAATAGCCGAAGAAGCCCAGCACATCGGCGGCACGCTGGTAAACCCCATGGGTATAGCAGACGAGACCCAGCTTTTCCATGCGCAGGGAACCGTCTTCTTCAAACAACTTATCCTGCACCTGCACGGCCACCACTTCGCCGATAAACATATCATGACTGCCCAGCTCCAGCACCTGGCGCACCTTGCAGGCCAGGTAAGCAGGGCACTCCTCCACGGCAGGGGCATATTGCAGGCCTTCTGCAGGCATCGGATGCAAGCCCGTGGCCGCAAACTTATCCCCGTCCCGGCCGGAACGGACACCGCAATAGTCCATGGCCTTGCAATGCGCTTCGTCTACCAAATTGACCACAAACTCGCCGCTGTCTCTGATGATATCGTGAGAATAGCGTTTCTTCTGCACGCTTACAGACACCATGGGCGGCTCTGAGTTCACCGTGCCTGCCCACGCAATGGTCAGCATATTGGGCTTGGCGCCTTCTTCCTTGCCGCAGCAGGATACCAGCACTGCCGGCACAGGGTTCAGAAATGTACAAGGCTGTAGGGAGCGGAACTTCTCCATGATCTAACGATCTCCTTCTTATCAATCAACTGCTTTACGTAGTCTGCATTTTAGTGTACAATGTTTCTATTCACCTGTCAACACGCATCTCAGGAGGTTCACTTTATGGGCTATCACGCCAGACACCGTGCAGACGAACGCAAGTACCGCCGCACGCATCTGCTTTCGCGGCTGATCACCTTTGTGATCTTGATCGTCATCGTCGGCTACCCCTTCTTCGAGCCCTTCAACATTCAGGTTGATCGGAACACCATCACCACGTCGGAGCTCAGCAGTGACATCGGCACCCTGAGCGTCGTCTACGTTTCCGACATCCACATGGGCAACTACTTCAGCCAGAGCCGCGTCAACGAGCTCATCAGCCGGATCAACGCGCTGAACCCTGACCTGATCCTGCTGGGCGGCGACTATGCCACCGATGCCGAGAGTGCCGTGGACTTCTTCAAGAATTCTACGAAATTTCACGCCCGGTACGCGGTTTGCGCGGTGGTTGGCGATGCAGACCGGGCAGGCGCCAGCAGCAACCTGAACGAACTGCGGGCCGCCATGATCAGCGCAGGCGTTACGCCCCTCATCAACGACGTGGCACAGGTGCGCATCGGCAACGGCTCTGTGTGGATTGCCGGCCTGGATGATGCCACCTCCGGCACGCCCAGCCTTTCCACCATATCTGCCAAGGTGACCGAGGACGACTATGTGATTTTTCTGAGCCACACCCCCAGCGTCATCACCGATGCGCTGAAAGCCACCAGTTCCGACGGCTCCACCGCCTGGTTTGACCTGGGACTGTTCGGACACACTCACGGCGGCCAGGCACCCCTGCTGGGCAATCTGCTGGGGCTGACCACCGATATTCCGGAGCGCTACATTTCCGGCTGGCTCAGTGAAAACCGCACACCCCTGCTGATTTCCAACGGCATCGGCACCATCGGTTTGCCCATCCGGGTATTCCATCAGCCGCAGTATCACGTCATTACGATCAAATACGGGACCTAAGAAAAAAGCCTCCTGATTCTTCATCAGGAGGCTCTTTTGCAACGTAGCTTAATCTCCGAAATTACTCCTGAGCGGGAGCACCAACGGGGCAGACGCCTGCGCAAGCGCCGCACTCAATGCACTTTTCGGGATCGATTTCGTACTGATCAGCGCCCTCGGAAATAGCGGACATGGGGCACTCAGCCTCGCAGCTGCCGCACTTAATGCAATCGCTAGAAATCTTGTATGCCATGGTGTTACACCTCCTATAAAAATTATCACATGAGCTTATGCCCACATGATTCCTACGGCATAATGATATCATGCCATTAGGATTTTTTCAAGGGGCGAATCACACAAAAATGGAGATTGGTCAAATGGTGTCATCTTCATCGGAATCATCCGCAAACACGTGGGTTTCCTCATGATCCTCAGGGTCGATGGTGGGTTTGACCTGTTCATCCTTCTCCTCACCCATGGCGGCACGGAGTGCCTGCTCCACGGCCTGCTTCCAGGGACTTACGGCAGGCTTGACCGCAGAAGCGGGAGCTGCAACCGTCACAGGCGTTTCCGCAACCTTCTCCGCGGGCTTTTCAGTGGGCTGTGCAACGGGCTTCTCCTTCACAGGGCGGCGATCCGTGTTTTCACGGCGCACCGGCTTGCCAAGCTCGCTCTGCTTGCCGTCGCCCTTGCGATCCTTTTGACGGGGCTGGCGAGGTTCACGGTTTGGCTTGTTCTCGTTGCTCTTGCCTGCCGGGACTTCACGGTTCCGCTTCGGCTCGGCCGGTGCGTCTACAGAGGCTTCCGCCGGTGCATCTGCCGACTGTTCCGCTTCAGGTGCCGGTTCAGCATTTTCTGCCTGATCATTCGCAGGTGCAGGATTCTCCGCCGCAGGAGCTTCTGCCGGTGCGGGCTGTGCGCCAATCTTCTGAATTTCTTCCAGCGGGTAGTCCTTCAGCTCGCTGCTGTCACCCTTCTGGATGCGGACGCGAACCGTTTCCTTAATGACGTTCAGATCCCACACCACGCCGACACCATCAGGGGTGGAGACCTCCTTACCCACCTTAGGCATCCGCTTCCGGGTCTGCTCGTAATTGTCTTCCTCGTACTTCAGGCAGCACATCAATCGGCCGCAAACGCCGCTGATCTTGGTGGGGTTCAGGGACAGATTCTGTTCCTTGGCCATCTTGATGGACACGGGCTGGAAATCGCCCAGGAACGTGCCGCAGCAAATCGGCCGGCCGCAGGGTCCCAGGCCGCCAAGCATCTTGGCTTCATCGCGGACACCAATCTGGCGCAGCTCGATGCGGGTCTTGAACACGGCCGCCAAATCCTTGACCAAAGAGCGGAAATCCACCCGGCCGTTGGCGGTGAAGTAGAACAGGATCTTGCTGTTATCAAAGGTATATTCCACGGACACAAGCTTCATGTCCAGCTTATGCTCGCCGATTTTCTTCTGGCAGATGGCATAGGCTTCCTTCTCATGCTGCTTGTTATCCTCGGCATGCTGCACGTCCTGGGCGGTGGCAATGCGCACCACCTGCTTGAGGGGCGAAGAGAGCTGTTCATCATTCAGCTCCTGCACGCCGGTAACCACCTCGCCAAGCTCAATGCCGCGGGTGGTTTCCACAACCACAAAGTCCCCCGGCGTAGGCCAGTAGGAACCCGGATCAAAAAAATAGAGTTTCCCGGCATTCTTAAACCGAACGCCAATAACATTTACCATCGAACACTTTCCTCCATCAGACTGAACAGCAGTTTTTCCACAACTGCCTGCCAGTTCACCTGGCTCAGGCGCATTTTTCTCGCCTGCCAAACGGCATCAATCAATGCCGAAAAATTTTCGTAAGGAGCTTCCTTGGCCATGCGCTGCCAATTTTCCGGCAGATCGCTAACCGCAGACGCAGGCAATCTGCCAAGGCGCACCATCAGCAGGGTGCGGATGACATCTTCCACATCGTCCAGCAGTTCGGCGGCATCATCCTTACGGTCTTTCCACTGGTTGGATACCCGAAGGATATCACTGCGCCCCTGCAGGGCAAAGAAATCCTGCATCACGCTGGCGCGACGCTGCCAATAGGCCTCATCCTCTGCCACGGTCAGTGCCTTGCCGATGGAACCGCCGCTGACGCGGATGGCCTCTTCACAACGCTCCGCAGGCACCTGGTGTTCCTGCAGCACGCGGCGAATCACCTGATCGTCCCACGGGTGGAGCTTCAGGCCGCGGCAACGGCTGATAATGGTCGGCAACAGCTGTTCCGGCGCCTCTGCAATCAGCAAAAACACCACGCCGGGCACCGGCTCCTCCAGGGTTTTCAGCAGACAATTTTGCGCTTGAGGGTTCATCTTTTCCGCCTGAGGAATAATGACCACGCGGTAGCCGCCCTCATAGGCGTGCTCGCCAACAGCCTTGATCACCTCGCGCATGGTATCCACCACGATGGTGCTTTTGCCTTTTTCAGGCGTTACCGTCATCACGTCCGGGTGGTTATCGTCCATCACCTGCATACATCCGGGACACTGGCCGCAGGGTTTGTGCTCGCCTGTACACATCAGGTACTGCGCAATGCGCTTGGCAAGGGTCTTCTTGCCCATGCCGCTCAGGCCTGTAATGAGGTACGCATGCACAAAGGTGCCATCCTGCAGGGTTTTCATCAGTCCGTCATACACGGCGCCCTGGGGCGCAAAGTCGCTCAGCAGGGGCATGGCGACGGACGGCTTTTCCCGATCATCGGTCACAGTTGTACCTTCCTCCCCTTTGCTGCTCCTCACAGCTTCAGGAACTGATCCACCGTCAGCACAAACACGGTTGCGCCGCCCACCGTTACCTCAATGGGCATCGGCGAATAGGACGTTCCGCCCAGGCCGGTCATATCGGCAGGCGCCGTGGTCATCTGCTTCCGGGATTTGCACACCTTTTCAATGACGTTCATCGCGTCCTGAAATTTATCATCCTCCACGCCCAAGAGGAGCGTGGTGTTGCCTGCGCGCAGGAATCCGCCCGTGGTGGCCAGCTTGGTTACGCTGAAGCCTTCGCTCATCAATGTAGAAACCAGGCGGGATGCGTCCTCATCCTGGACAATGGCAATGATCAGCTTCATCAGGGATCCTCCTTGCTTGGATTCAGGTCATGCCTCGCGGCACGTTTCCATGGCGATTTTTCGCGTACACAAACAGTAGCGATAATCCCGCCATCCTATTCAGTATAACGCATATGATAGATTTTTGCAAGCTCGCACTCCGGCCGCATCTGTGTGTTCTGTGCAGGGATTTTCCGTTCTTGCTATCGCTTTTTTGCGAATTCTATGGTATGATAGGATGCGACAAAGAATAAATACTTTGAGGAGCTGCCATGATTACAGTAAACAACGTCTCCCTGACCTTCGGCGGTCAGAAGCTTTTCTCCGGTGCTGACCTGAAGTTCATGCCCGGCAACTGCTACGGCATCATCGGTGCAAACGGCGCCGGCAAGTCGACCTTCCTGCGCATCCTGTCCGGTGAGCTGGAGCCCACCACGGGTTCTGTGGACATTCCCGAGGGTCAGCGTCTTTCCACCTTGAAGCAGGATCAGTTCAAGTACGATGCTTATCCTGTGATGGACACGGTCATCATGGGCAACCAGCGCCTCTACGATATCATGAAGGAAAAGGACGCGCTGTACGCCAAGCCTGATTTCTCCGAGGAAGACGGTGTGAAGGCCGCCGAGCTGGAGGGCGAGTTTGCCGAGCTGGACGGCTGGAACGCCGAAAGCGACGCCGCTACCCTGCTGACCGGTCTGGGTCTGCCCACCGAGATGCACTATTCCCTCATGGCCGACCTGAAG